>JAQGKB010000315.1 GCA_028290345.1 Hyphomicrobiales bacterium
CTTCGCTTGGCGCTCAAGGCGGCGGCAACTATGGCCAATACGAGAAGCGTCGAAGCCGCCCGGGTTAACGCCAGTCGCCCGGGCGGCTCTCTACTTCACTGATAGATTACCGGCGCGACACTGGACGTTGCCGGCGGACGGTTAATGCATTGAGGCATCAAATGCTTGGAAGGGTCGAGTCCTGGGTGCCTATCGCGGCCCGCTCAAATTCACCCGATAAGGGTGTGGCCGTCGTCATGCTTCCAGCCGAGCAGTCTTTCGGCTTTGCCGGTACTGAAAAAACTCCGGTAGCCGCTGAGATCTCCACGGACCGGCACGCCGGGAAAGAACCTTGTCGCCAGTTCCAAGCTCGGCACATCAATCGTGGTATCCGGCGCCACAATGTAGAACACCTCATGGCCTTCAAATGCCGCGTCGAGGCTTTGGAGACTGGCTCGTGCCGCTGCTTCAAATCGGGTATAGGCCCAGAGGTGTTTCGCGATCGTCTCGTCGGCGATGCCGAACGGACCAGCCGCCGTGGCGCGATCGGGAACCACCCAGTGGAAACGCAGGCTCGCGATACGAATGCCTTCGTAGCGCCGTGCGAAGCTGTCGGCCTGCTGTTCGCAGATCCACTTCGACAGGCTGTAGGGCTCCTCGCTGTAGTTCGGGTGTTCCTCGTCGACCGGGAAATAGTCGAAGCGCGGCGCCCGGCTATAGGAAAGACCGATGGCGTTGACGCTCGAGGCCTGGCAGATGCGCATGATACCGTGCTCAACGGCTGCCCGTAGCGCGTTGTAGCTGCCCACAACATTATTGTTGTGGATAGTGTGATCGGGGTGCCTGCCCGGCGCGGGGATCGCGGCCATGTGGATCAGCGCATCGCAGCCCTCAAAGGCACTCAGCAACTGTTCATATTCGCCGATATCGGCCAGAACAAACCGCAGGTTCTCCTGCTCCTTGAAGTCTGCCGGCGGCGTACGGTCGATGCTTACGACACTGTGGCCGTGGCGAAGGGCCTGTGCCGCAATGGACAATCCAATGCGGCCGCTCCCACCTGTGAGGGCAATTTTCATGGTCAGGTCCTAATCTGCGTAGACGGCTTCGCGCAAACCGCGAATATAACCAATGGCATAGAGCCGTCCGAAGGAAGAGTAGCCGGCCTGTTCGTTGCTGTCCCCCTCAACCGTGGGCACATGATCTGGGCGCAACACGCCATCGAAACCTATATCTCGGTAGGCGCGCATGCAGGCGAGCATGTCGGTCTTGCCCGCATCATGCCAGGTCTCCTCGAACTTGCTTGGCGTGCCCTTCACGTCCCGGAAGTGGACAAAGGAAATTTTCTTGCCGAACTTCCGGATGGCCGCCGGCAGGTCATCGGTCATCAGGGTGAAATTGCCCTGGCAAAGTGTGATGGTGTTCATCGGGCTCGGCACGATGTCGAGCAGGCGCTGATAGTTGTCGATGCTGCGCATGATACGGCCGACGCCACGAATGGGCGAGAGCGGCGGGTCGTCCGGGTGCATCGAGAGCTTCACGTTCGCCTTTTCGGCAACCGGCAGCACCTTCTTGAGGAAATATTCGAGATTGACCCAGAGCTCATCCTCGCTGATCGGCGGCTGGCTCGTGATATCGTTGGGAACGTCGTTCAGATCGAAGCTCGTCACCACCGACCCACCACGCGACGGCGTGCTCATATTGGTGCGCACCCAATTGAAATCGGTCATCCACTCATAGCACCAGACGGGAATGCCTAATCTGCCCATGCTCTCGAGCAGGGTGCAGACGGTGGCGATCTCCTCGTCGCGGCCGGCCAATCCACGTTTTGCCTTGTTCAGCGGCGGCCGCGACTCGATCACAACCAGCTTGAAGCCGCCCGCCTCATAACGCTGCTGCATGCGCAGCAATGGCGCATAGTCCCAAGGGGCCTCGCCAGGTTCCAGACTATCGAAGGGCAGAGCACCGACCGCCAGATCGACGCCGGCCTGTTTCGCTAGTTTCCAGAGCGGCGACGGCGTCGGGTTGATAAACTCGGCTATTTCAAGCATAAGACGATATTCCCATGTGAGCCCACGGCAATGCGATCGGTCCCGCCGTTGCGAGCGATCCGAGAGGGCTAGTTCACGCTGGCAAGAGCTCGGAGAGGTGATCGGGAGCAACCTGTGGCTGCTCGGCGTAGAGATAGCACGACGCTGTGTGATGGGCGTCGATGCGGAAAAGTGGCGGCGGGGTCTTGCAAATCTCCATCGCCATCGGACAACGCGAGCGAAAGCGACACCCTTCAGTGCTGGCGCCGGAGTCTCGCGCCTTGATCGGTTGCACGCCCCAGCGCTTTTCCAGATTTGGCCACGGGATGGAGTCCACCAGCAACTGAGTATAGGGATGCCGGGGACTTTTGATCACCGTATCGATGTCCCCCGCCTCCATCACAGCGCCGCGATAGAGCACGATGATAGACTTTGAAATGTGGTAGGCCGTGGTCAGGTCGTGGGTGATGTAGATGATGGAAACGCCATGGTCGCGCTGCAGATTGCGCAGCGTTTCGAGGATATTGGCCCGCAGCGAGGCATCCACCATCGAGACGGGTTCGTCCGCGATCAACAGCCGCGGCTTCAGCAGTAACGCCCGCGCCACATTGATGCGCTGGCGTTGGCCGCCCGAAAGTTGATGCGGGAACCGCCCCAGGACATCCTCGGGGCGCAGGCCGACCGCCGTGAGCGCCTCATCCATCCTGTTACGGGCATCGGCCCTTGATTTCGCCAGCTTGAAGCGTCTGATCGGAACCGTCAGCAGATGGTCGACCGTATAGAACGGATTGAAGACGGCGAAGGGATCCTGGAACACAGCCTGGACTTCGCGGCGAAAGGCCATCCGCTGCTTGCCATGAAGGGTTGTGATATTCTTGCCGCGATAGATGATCTGTCCGGTGGTCGGCGTAGTGAAGCCGAGGAGAAGCATGGCGAGGGTCGTCTTGCCACTGCCACTCTCGCCGGCGACCGTCAGGATTGTCGGCTCATTCTCGCGCAGCGTGAGCGAGATGTCCTGCAACGCAATCGTCGCCTTGGTATTGATCAAGCCCCGTGAATAGACCTTCGAAACATTCTTCAGTTCCAGCAGATTTGCCATTTTCATGCCTCCTCGTTGAAAAGGTGGCAGGTGACGACGCGCCCGCTCGCCAGCATCCTGACCTCGGGACGGGTCGTGCCGCAGATATCCATGGCGTGGGTGCAGCGCGGGTGAAAGGCGCAGCCGGTCGGCAGGCGCAACAGCGACGGGGCGAGGCCGGGGATGCCTTGGAACACCCCCTTGTTGTCCAAATTGGGCAAGCTGCTGATCAGAGCGCGCGCGTATGGATGCTTTGGATCGGTGAACATCTCTCGCACCGTGCTGACCTCGACCAGGCGCCCGGCATACATCACCGCAACCTTGTCGACGAACTGGGCCATCAAGCCCATGTCGTGGCCGATAAGAATGACGGCGGCGTTGATCTCCTTCTGGACCCGGTCGATCGTCTCCATCACCTGGCGCTGCGTGACCACGTCGAGCGCGCTGGTCGGTTCGTCGGCGATGATCACCTGCGGGTTAAGCAAGATGCCGATGGCGATGCAGACGCGCTGCTTCATGCCGCCGCTCAGCTCGTGCGCATACATGCGGAACACGCTGGCATCGAGATCGACGGATTTCAGGGCGTGTGCACAGCGGTCTCCAATGCTTGACCGCGATTCTCCGTTCATGTGGGATTTCACCGCGTCCACCATCTGGGCGCCGATCCGCATGACCGGATTGAGCGAGTTCATCGCACCTTGCGGGATATAGGCGATCTTGCTGAGGCGCGCCTTGCGCATCGCATCGTCGTCGAGCCCCGTCAGATCGGTATCGCCGACGATCACCCGGCCGGCTTCGATCCGCCCCGGCGGCTTGATCATCCGCATCATCGCGAGGGCCAGCGTACTCTTGCCCGAGCCGGATTCGCCCACCATCCCCAGCTTTTCGCCCGCGCTGAGCGTGAAACTCACATCGTCGAGGGCTTTCGCACGGCCGGCATCGGTGTAGTACGTCACCTCGAGGTTCTGCACTCGCAGCACCGGCTCCGGGCCGGACGGCCTGGCGGAAAGCGCCGAAGTCCGCGAGGTAGTTGGACGATCCGAAAGGACTTCACTCATCATTGCTACTCTGACCTACGCACGCGTGGATTTGCCAACTCATCGAGCCCCATGATGACGAGCGCTAGCGACCCGAGGATCAGGATCATCGCCACCGCCGGCTCGATCGGCCACCACCACCAACCATTGAAGAACGCGCCCTGCGTTTGCGCCGCCCAGATAATGTTGCCGAGCAGCGGCTCCCGCAGCGGGCCGAGCCCAAGCACGGCCAGGTAGAACGAGGCGAAAACGGCGGCGAAGACCTGCCCCACAAAGGCGGCGGCGATGAAGGGAAGCAGGTTCGGCAGGATCTCCTTGAAGATGATACCGAGATCGCTGACGCCGGAAAGCTTTGCCACCGAGACAAACTGCCGTTCCTTCATGGTGAGAACCTGCGACCGGATCACGAGCGTCGGCCCCATCCACGCGAGCATTACGACGATGAAGGCCATCGTCAGTATAGTCACGTCGCGCTTGTCCAGCGAACCGGCCACCACGACCTGGATCAGCAGGACTGGGATCGGGGTCAGGATCTGGCACACGCTCTTGACGGCGCTGTCGATCCAGCCGCCGAAGTAAGCGGATACGAAGCCAAGAACGACCCCGATGAACGTGCCCAGCCCACCGGCGAGCACGCCGATTACCGCGGTCTGCCACATCCCGACGACCATCGCCGCCAGCAGGTTACGGCCAAAAAAATCCGTGCCCAGCAGATACTGCAGGCTCGGCGGGCGCTTGGTCGGCGCAGCCAGCGGATAGGCCTGCTTGGCATCAACGGCCAGAAATCCGATCACGGTGAAGGCGACCAGAAGCAAAAGGACGGTCAGGCCAATTGCGAGGCTTTTGTTCCGACGAATATAGCGAAACAGGAGGGCCGGACGGCTTGGCTGGATCACTTCAGCCGGCGTCCACACGACGGTTGCCATCTGCATTGCTCCTACTGTTTACGAATGCGCGGATCGATCAGCGGGTAGACGAACTCCATCGCCACCATCAGCGTCGCGACGGTGATGGTGATGAAGAGCACAATTCCGTAGATGACCGGGAAGTCGTTGGATTTGATTGCATCCTGCAGCAGCGTGCCAATTCCCGGCAAAAAGAAGATGCTCTCGATGATGATCGCCGACGTCACCACCGTTCCGAGGGCGAGCGCGAAGCCGGTCACCTGCGGTAGCAAGGCGTTCCTGAGGTAGTAATCCCGGAAGATGCTCACGCCATCCAATCCCTTGTGCTCCGCAAAATTCACATAGTCTTCGCCCTGGATCGTTATGCCCATGCCGCGCATCGACAGCACCCAGCCACCTACCGAGCCGAAGATCAGCGCCAGGGCGGGCAGGATTTGGTGTTGCGCCATATCGAGCGCAAATCCCCAGGACCAGTTGGGAATGACGCCGATCGAGTAGGCGCCACCAAGCGGCAAGAGTTTGAGCCGGAAGCCAACGAAGAAGAGCAGAAGGACGCCCATCAGTACCGGGGGCACACCGGTTAGCAGCACGAACGGCGTTGCCACTGCGCGCAGCCACTGTGGCGCCTTTGGCCAGGCGGCGATCGCGCCGAGCAGATTGCCGATCAGAAAACTAAGAATCGTGGTGACGAGCAGCAGACCCAGGGTCCAGGGCAATGCCTGCGAGATCAGGTCGATGACCGTCGACGGATACTTGTTGAGCGAATAGCCAAAATCGAGGCGCAGCACCCCCGACATGTAGTCGACGTACTGCTGCAACAACGGCTTATCCAAGCCGAACTGCGTCTGCATGGCGGTGATGATCTTTTCCAGGTCACCCGGTGAAAATCCGCCATTGCGCGCAAGGAGGGCGAACCGTTCCCGGATCGCGCTGCGTGGCGAAAAGCGCGGGATTATGAACGTTATGGTCGAGGCCGACCAAATGACCAGGATCAGGAAGAGGAAACGTCGAACGACCAACCAAAGAGTTCTCAACCGCCTACTCCAAAGCACTAAGAGACCAGGAAGGAGAGGTGTGCATCACTTGACGCACACCTCCCGAGGTTGCAGCCCTATTTGGCCGGATGCAGACTGGTCACCACAAGCATGCCCGTCTGAGCCCAGAAGGCTCCGTTCGTGCCCATGGCGAGGTTGTCTTTGGTCGGCCAATTGGTCCAGTACGTCTGGTTGTACGGGATCCGATGCAGCCACTGGATGACCGGGATGTCGATCGTGTCGCGCCAGTAGATTTCCAGCGCCTTGGCAGCCAATGCGTGGAACTTCGGATCGTCCGACGAGAGCGGCGCCATCTGATCGAGGATGGCGTCGTACTCAGGGTTCTTGTAGCGCGAGAAACGGTTGTTACCGGCCGAAGTGCCGATCGAGGCGCTATAGCGGCCATGGAAGAGTTCAAGGGCCGCGTATGGATCCTTCAAGCTGGCGCCGTGGCCGAACAGGTAAAGCCCGGGGACGCCGGAATTCATGTTCTGCTGCGCGTCCGTCCCGAAATTGATCGTGGCGTCGAAGCCGCCGTTCTTCAGCATTTCGACCAGCACCGGGGCGATGTCGCTATGGATGCCTTCGAAGCCGTTGATGGTGGCGTTGACCGTCTTGCCGTCCTTCGCCCAAAGGCCGTCGCCATTCTTGGTGAAACCGGCGGCGGTCATCTGCTTGGCGCTTTCGTCCAGATCGAACTTGCCCGGCTGATACTTGGCTTCGATCGCCTTGACGTCCGGCGAGTCGACGAAGGCCTGCAGGCCCGGGTAGAGCGGGAAGGGATAGATCGATGCAATCTTGGCGCCGTCGTAGAGCACGTCATTGATCTGATCGCGATTGATAGCGAGACTCATGGCGCGGCGCACCCGAGGATCGCTATACGGCGCGAGCTGCGTATTGACCCACAGCGAATTCGGCCACCAATCGAGATAGCCAAATGGCGACTGATTGCCGGAGTGGGTAGTAACCTTCGGATTTTGCGCGAGAATGTTGCCGATAACCGAGCTGCGCATATCCAGCGACGAGTCCATCTCGTTGTTGACGATGCGCTGCGCGACGGTGTCCATGTTCTGGCCGACCTGGCCACCCAGGTTCACCATCACGATGCGCTTGACGGCGGGCACCGGCATCAGCCCCGCCTTCACTGCCCACCAGTCCGGCCGCAGGTTGAAGATTTTCTGGTTGGCGTTCCAGGCCACGAGGTCGTAGGGACCCGAATGGATCATCTCGGTGCCGCCGAAATAGGCGTTCACATCGGCTTGCTTCGACAGGGCCGCGGCAGGCACGATCGGAATACCCGTGTCGAACTTCTCCGTAAGGACCTCGAACTTGAAGCGGGGTGCCGGAATTTTGAATTTTACGTCGACCGTCTGGTCATCGACTGCCTTGACGGAGTCGACGAACTGATCGAACGAGGCATGATACGGCAGCTTTTCGTTCTTCATCTGGCCTTCGAAGGTGAAGACGACATCCTTCGCGGTCACGGGCGAACCATCACTCCATTTGGCCTGGGGGTTCAGCTTGATCTCGAGCGAGGTAAAATCCTTGCTCGTGTATTCCATGCTGGTCGCCAGCCAAGGGATGTACTTGTCAGCAAAAATCCCGAAATACATCAATGGCTCCCACATGAAGCCATTGCCTTCCTGGTGGGTATACCCGGGAACCGCCCACGGGTTCGTGACACCGATTGGCGACGCAATGCTCCAGCCCAGTACGAGCGTCTGGTTGCGCGGAACATCCGGCAGCGGCTTCGCCGGGACGATTTCGGCGGGCGCTGCGTTTTGCGAGTAAGCAGATGATGGGGCGAGTGTAGCGGCTATAGCGAGCAGAACGGCTGCAGCAAACTTAATATTGACCATAGGACAGATTCTCCCTTGACTGTCGATGGAATAACAATACGCCTCGTTGCGACACGCGATATAATACTGGCTTGGCGATTACTTCTTTCGGCCCCTCCTCCAAGGCGACCGTGCTTGCCTTATTCGTCCCTGTGCCAAGCAGGGTTGGCCGACGCGGCGTTGTTCCTGAATTCCTCTCAGGACTTCTTTGTGCCGGGCTTCGCCGATGCATTCACCAGCTTGTCCGGGCCATTTTTTTTGGAAGCCATCAGTGGTGGTACAAGCTTTCGCGGCCTCCCGCGCCACTGTATCGCTAAGCCGTCGCCGACCTGCACAACGTCAGACGTACGGCTACGCTGCTCACAACGATGTTGCTTGTACCTGCCTGCCAGATGGCTTGGCGTCCTCCCGTTCTGGTACTGCTCCGATCGAGCAATCCAGATTTTTATTATCATTTTGTTGAGCGTTAACCGTCCGGTCTGGTGGAGTCAACAGATGGATAGTGGAGCACGTCACGCCCTCCCTAGCGGCTCTCGAGGCCGGCTCCGCTTGGGCCTTGACGGTCAGATTTTTTTTGATCATAAATTTCCGCCCCGTTTCGATCCGGGCCGAACACCCCTGTTGAAATTCGCCTGAAGTTTGAGCGCACAGGGGCCGGTCGTCAGGCGCGGGCGCCGAATCGCCGCGCCAATCGACCTCGTGCCGCCCCCCGGACGGCAAAAAGGCCGCCTTCCTCTGGGTGGTCCGCCAGGTGTGCGTCATTTAGTCCGAACCGCGCCGAGGTGACGTAGAGCACATCGAGATCGAGGTCGCCAAAGCAGCAACTGGTCGGCGACGAACACGGCAAGTCGACGATCCTGTCGACGGCGCCGTCGGGAGCGAAGCGAACAAGGCACCCGCCGCCCGCGACCCGGCAGTTCCACACAAAACCTTCCACATCGAGGCACGAGCCATCAGGAAGGCCACGTGCTAACGGCGCAGCGAAAGATCGGGAATTGTCGAGCCGGCAACCGCTGGGGTCCAGCTCGTAGGCCAGCAGCGCATTCCTGGAAGTGTCGGCGGTGACAAAGCGCCCGTCATCAAGCCACAGCATGGTGTTGGTGATACCAAACCGGTCGCTGGTCAACACCGTCAACTTGCCACTCGGCGAAATGCGCAGCAATTGTCCCTTCTCGCCGGCAATTGGCTTGGGCCGCCCGCCATCGGTCAGGTTGTTCTGCATGGTGCCGACCCAATAGGAACCGTCAGGGGCCACCTGTCCTTCATTGAGCCGATTGTCGGGCAGATCTGGTTCGATCTCCGCCAGGGTCTCGAAGCCGGCTTCTGCATCCCACAACACCACGCGCTTCATGAGCCCGAGGATCAGGCGCCCGTCCTGGCAAAGCCCGATCGAGGTCGGCCGCTCTGGGGGCACGATCACCTGATGCTGGCCAGTCGCGAGTGCCAGGCGATGCACCCGGATACCGCCAATATCAACCCAGTGCAGGGTGCCGGTCCGTTCGTCCCACACCACCGACTCGCCGACGCTGTCGCGCGCATCGAGGACCAGTTCGACTTCGGCTCCGCTCATGGTACGGTCACCCTGAACGTCGCCGTCGCGGCTACGGTTTGGCCGGGCTCAAGCACAGTCAATCCAGGCTGGCCGGGCAGGTTGAACGCATCTACCGGGTGGCTGACTGGCTCGAAGCAGAAGAAGTCCGCTGCCGCTCCCGGCGAATAGACAATGAAGTCCGATAGCGGCGGTGCGGCCTCGATGTCGAGGCGCAGGCCCCGCTCCGGCCAGACCGTCGAGGCCTTGCCGTTCCAGCCAGTAAAGGCATTGTTGATGAAACCCGCAGGCAGAGGGCCGAACGTGGCAAAGTCCCAGTCCGATGGGATGGTAGTCGGCCGGTCCCCCAAGGGCAGGTGCCGCTCGTCTTCCAGCCACACCGCTTGTGCAGGCGCCAGCAACTGCGTCTCGGGGCTGCGAACCAGCCAGGGGTGAAAACCCACGCCAAAGGGGAGCGTCGCGTCGCCCCGGTTTTCGACGTCGAGCGACATCGTCAGTCTGCCGCCGCCGACGCCATAGGCCAATTCCGCAGCATAGCGAAACGGCCCGGGACCGGTGGACTCTAGCGTCAGCACGGCCATTCTCCGGCTTTGTTCAGTGATCTGCCACGCGCTCGAAAAACCATTGCCGTGGACCGGAAATACTTCACCGGTAAGATTGGGCTCGAGCGGGTAACGCGTGCCGCCAAAGCTGAAGCCGCCGCCCGAAACCCGGTTCGACCATGGCACCAGCACGATCGAAGCCAGATCAAACGGACGGCGTGCCCCGCCCTCCGGCTCCGGGCGGAATAGCGGTTCGCGCATGCCTCGTGCGATATAGTCGAAACGGCGCAGACCTGCCCCCATGGCCGGCGTGATGACGGCCTCTACCACTCCGTCGGAAATAGCAAAACTATCCTGTGCGGTAGCCATCAGAAGCCGCCGTCCACCGGCAGATTGTGGCCCGTGATCATGTCCGATGCGGGCGACACCAGAAACAGCACCGCCTCGGCGATCGCCGTTGGCGCGATGCGCTGCTTGAGGCACTGATTTTCCAACACCCAATCGTTGTACTGCTGCAGCCGGTCGCCGAAAATCCGTTCCTCGGCTTCGGAGACTACCGCTCCGGGAGCGACGGCGTTGACCCGGATGCCGAACGGCCCCAATTCGCGCGCCAGCGATTTCGTCAGTCCCAGCAGTGCGCTTTTCGAGACGACATAGGGTACATAGCCGTTCCAGCGGCCGTTCTGCGTCACCGAGCAAAGATTGACGATCTTGCCATAGTGCTTGGCCTTCATCCCCGGCGCCAATGCCTGGGCGAGTACGAAGCCAGCCGATGAATTGATCCGGATCTGGTCTTCGTATTCGGCGATCGAGAATTCCTCGAACGGCCGGTTGACGATGTGGGCGGCGTTGTTGATGAGAATGTCGAAGCCGCCATGGCTGTCCGTGAGCTTGCGCGCCGCTGCTGTCGTGCCCTCGAGATCGTTCAGGTCCTGCCCGACGAACTCCACCTTGCGGCCCGAGGCATCGGCAAGGCGCTTTGCAAGACCAGGGCCGTCTGGATGGTCGGGCCGGTCGAGCAGCAGCAGGTTGGCGCCCTCCTCCGCCAGACGCTGCGCCTGCGCGCGTCCCAAGGTGCCGAGCGCTCCTGTGAGCAGAACCGTCTTTCCGTTGAGTATGCCCATGGCGATCCCTACTGCGTGTCCGTGGTCCGGCGGGTAATGGTGAAGCGGTCGTCCAGGTCGGGCGCAAGTTCGAGGCCGAGCCCCGGGGTTTTCGGCACCGAAATCATGCCGTTCTCGACGGTCGGCAGTTCGGTGACGAGGTCGCGATACCAGGTGCGGTAATAGGCCCGTACGCTCTCCTGGAACACCGCATTGGGCGCGTTGAGCGACAGGTGCGTCGATGCCATCAGGACCACCGGGCCGGTGCAATCGTGCGGGGCCACGGGCAAGTGCCATGCTTCGGCCATGCCGGCGATTTTCTTCGCCTCCGACAGCCCGCCGCACCAGGCGATGTCAAGCATCACCACACCCGCCGCGCCGGTCTCCAACATGTCGCGGACCGCATAGCGGCTGCCCAGCGTCTCGGAGGCGCAGATCGGCGCAGTCGAGGCCTCGGCGTAGCGTTTGAGGCTGCCCAGGCTATCCATCTTGATCGGGTCTTCGTGCCAGTAGGTGTTGAATGGGGCGAGCGCCCGCGCGATTTGCATCGCCGGCAGGAGCTGCCACATCGAGTGGAACTCGACCATGATGTCCATGCGGTCACCGACCCGGGCGCGGATTTTTTCGAACGGTTTCAGCGCCGCCGCGAGGTCCTCGCCCGAGATATAGGTGCCCTCCGATTTTTCGGCGGCGGCATCGAAGGGCCAGATTTTCATGGCACTGATGCCCTCTTCGAGCAGTTCTTCCGCAAGATCGTCGGCGTGGTTCAAGAACCCGTTGAGGTCGTCATAGCCGCTGTTGCGGGCGCCAATGCCGTAATTGGCGACCTTCTGCCCGGCACTGGTTCGCATGTACTGGCTGCCGGCGCAGGTGTTGTAGGTGCGGATCCTGTCGCGGGCAAAGCCGCCCAGCAATTGCGCCACCGGCTGCCCGGTGACCTTGCCGAAAATGTCCCACAGCGCGATATCAACGGCTGAATTGCCCCGCACTTCAGCGCCGGTCGAACGGAACCCGAGATAGCCGGTGAGGTCCTTGGCGATCTTTTCGATGGCCAGCGGATCGCGCCCGAGGAGCCGCGGCGCCACTACTTCGTGCAGGTAGGCCTCCACTGTCTTGGGCATGAAGAAGGTCTCACCGAGCCCGGTGATGCCTTCGTCCGTATGCACCTGAACCCACAGGATGTTGGAAAACTCCTCGATCCTGACGGTTTCGATCCCGGTGATCTTCATGGGCAGCCCTACCTAGTTGATGCCTGCGTTCAGCAGGGCTTTGACGCTGTCGTCGAAATGGTCGGCCATGGCCTTGGCTGCGGCCCCCGGATCGCCCGCTGCAATCGCATCGGCGATAATCTTGTGGCCTTCGACGGTGCGCATGCGGTCGGCCTCGGTGCGGCGGCTGGTCCAGCTCACCCGCCAGGTCTGGCGCGTCACTGCCTCGAACGAACGCACGATGAGGTCGAACATCGGGTTTCGCGAGGCGCGGCCAATGGCGATGTGAAAGGCGATGTCGTGCTCCATCACCCGCTCCGGCTGCGCATAATCGGCGTACATCTCGGCCACCAACTCCAGGATATGCTCAGCCTCGGCCGCGGTTCGTCGCACCGCCGCCAGCTCGACCGTGCGCATCTCGATCGTCCGCCGCACGTCGTAAATCTGTTGGATCGAGACGTGCTCGGTGAGCACCGCATGGTCGACTATGAGGCCCAGCACGTCGCCATCCGGAACCCGCACCCGAGGCCGCCTGCCATTGCCGACATCGATGAGCGACAGCGCGACTAGTGATCGCAGCGCCTCGCGGATGACCGTGCGCGATACGCCGAACCTGCCGGCGAGCGCCATCTCGCTCGGCAGCGGCTGGCCAGCCTTGAGGTTCTCCGACCGCATCAAGGCGAGCATCTTGTTCATGGTCAGGGCGACCAGCGGCTGTTCGCCGTCGGCGCCTACCTCGATCCCCGAGGGAGCCAGCACTGCGTTCTCATCTGTCATGCGTATCCCGGCCTATCCGACGGTCCCGAGTTTCATTTCCTGCAGGCACAGCGAATATTGGCTGCCCGGAGGATTGGGCGCCCATTCGGTGCCGAGATAGTGATTGGTGAAATTGGCTGAATAGCAAAGCCACACCGTGCGTCCATCCCCCGAAATGAATTTCGAGGGAATGTTGAGGAAATAAGCCTGCTGTCCGAAGCGCTCCATAAAGCTCACCAGTTTCCACGGTCCGGTGATCGCGTCGGACTCAAGAATATAGGAGTTGTAGCTGCTGATCGTGTTGCCGCCATCGGTGATGCAGTAGAGGTATTTCTTCAGCGGCGCATTGTAGGTGATGGTGGCGTGCCCGATCCGCCCCTGCCAGTCGAGCAGCGGCTTGATCGCCGAAAAGTCGTTGGTCCAGATTGGTTTGCCGGCGGCATCGTGGCCGCCGAAAAATTCGTAGGCGCCCGGATCGTTCATCGTCTCGGGCGACGGGGTCACCCGGCAGAGATAGGATTGATCGCCGCAGATCCAGGCGAGTTCGGCATCCGGCCGCACCGCGCCGTGCCCGACGAGGTAGGCTTTGCCATCCGGCGAATGCTGCATGTTCTTGCCGAAATCGACCACATGCGGCGTGCCGATCTTGATCTTGCCGCCATTCTTGCCGGTTTCGCCGAAGAGCGGGTTAACCGGTGTGTGCGGAGTCTCCTCCCAAGTCTTGCCGAAATCGCGCGAGATGCGGAAACCGACGAACGGCCCAAGGATATCCCAGTTGAGCGGGCGCCCGTCTTCAGCGGTCCGCCCAGACTCATCGAGGCAATAGGTGCCGTAATACCAGATGCCATTGTGCATCAGGCTACCGCAGGGATAGCGCCCGCCATATGGCGCCGGACTGGCGTATTCGATGCCGAGGTTTTCGACCGTTAGCGCGAGCGGATCGTTGCCGATGATCCGCGCTTGCCCGGTGCCGGCGTTGCCGTCGCGACCGGCATTGGCCTCATCGCTGGCCTTGGAGGAGCAATCGAAGGGCCGCTTCATTTCCTCCCCGAAGCTGCCGTCCGTCCATGGCGTATAGAGCACGTCGTCGCTGCCCCAGGAGGGGTACCAGGTATCGGCGTTGGTGTAGTGCGCGTTTCGTCCGGTGAAGGTGATGCCGCGCAGGGTTGGCGACTGTGGAAACGGGCAATCGGTGGGAGGGGTGGATGGCCAAGTTGTGTCTGACATGTTCGATCTCGTTTGTGGAAAGGCCGGGTGAGTCAGCGGTACCGGATCTGGTTCCATCGATGCCCGAGCAGGGACAGGATGATGATCAGCCCGTTGAAGAACTGCACGTAGAACCCGGAAAGGCCGCCGGCGACGATGCCGGTCTGGATGAAGGAGACGATCACCGCGCCGATGGCGCCGCCGGCAACCGTACCGACGCCGCCCCAGGTCGGGGTGCCTCCCACGAACACCGCTGCCAGCGTCGGCAGCAGGTAGGCGTCGCCCGCCGATGGCCACCAGGTGAAGTTGATCATGGTGGAGAAGACGCCCGCCAGGGCCGAACCGAGCCCCATGAACACGAAGGTCGCGACCCGGATGCGCTTGGTATCGATGCCCATCTGCGCCGCGCTATCCGGGTTGTCGCCGACAGCACGCACGCGCACGCCGAAGCGGTGGCGATTATAGAGGAAGATCGCGACGAGCACGAAGATCACCGCCCACACCACCTGGATCGGAAAGCCGCCGACGGAACTCGAGAAGAGATTGTAGGCCAACGTATCGCCGAGGCTCGAAAGCGAGATCGATTTTCCCTCCGTGGGGATCATGATCAGCCCGCGCAGCAGGAAATTCATGCCGAGCGTCGCCACCAGCGACGATAGCCCCGCATAGACGACGACGATGCCCACCCCCAATCCGAGCGCCATGCCGACGATGACGGCGGCGATCATTCCGAGGAACGGATCAAACCCCGCCTGCACCACCAGCGCGAAGATCCACGCCGAAAACCCCATCGTCGCCGGAAAGGACAGGTCGATCTCGCCGACCGTAACGATGAAGACCAGCGGCACCACCAGGAACAGCGCGACCGGCAGGGTCTGCAGCACGGAATTGTAGATCGGCCATTGCGAGAAGATCCTTGGCGCGAAGGCAAAAAAGATCACCATCATCACCACGAACACGGCCAGCGTTCCGAGCGAGGCGCGATTGCCGCCCACGAACTGGCGCAGGCCGTTGGGCTGCTCGGCGGGTAGCTTCTGTTCGACGATGCTGGCCATCATGCGGCTCCCTTTTCGCGCAGAATTTCGTCGAGCGGATTGGGCCCGCTCGGATGGGCGATGTGCTCCATGAAGGCGATGAGATTGTCGGCGCTCTTGACCTTGGCCTTGGTCACCTCCAGCGCCACGCGCCCGCGATCGAGCACGATGAAGCGTTCGGCGATATCGAAGACGTGGTGGATGTTATGACCGATAAAGAGGATCGAGCGTCCGCTCTCGCGCACGGTGCGCACGAAGCGAAAGACCTTTTCGGTTTCGGTCAGCGACAATGCCGTGGTCGGCTCGTCGAGGATGATGAGATCGGCCTTGTTGTAGATCGCCCTGGCGATAGCGACACCTTGCCGCTCGCCGCCCGAGAGCTGGCCGACTATGGAATCGGGCGAGAACACTTTCGAGGTGAAGCCGATCTCGCGCATCAGCCGCTCGGCTTCCGAGCGCTCCTTGCGCACATCGAGGAAGCCGAACGGGCCGGTGATCTCGCGGCCCATGAAGATGTTACGCACGATAGTCTGCTGCACAGCCAGCGCCCGATCCTGGAACACCGTCTCGATGCCGGCATCGCGCGACTTTCCCGGATTCCAGCCCTGGACTTCGGTGCCGCGCACGAAAATCTGGCCGTGGCTCGGCCGGACGGCGCCGGCGAGGATCTTGATCAGCGTCGATTTGCCGGCGCCGTTGTCGCCCAAAAGGCCCACCACCTCGCCGCGATCGACGTGCATGTTGACGCCGCCGACGGCAAACACATTGCCATATGATTTCTTGATCTCGCGAAGCTCGATCAGCCGCTCGCCCATGAACCTGTCTCCTGTTGCTGATGAACCAATGCGAGGCGGTCGCTGGCGCCCGCCTCGCTGTTCAGCAGGATGCGGCTAGCGCAGTCCCTCGGTGGCGAGATCGGCCACGGTCTTGTAGTTGTCCGGGGTAACGAACCCCGCACCGGTATCGACGTTCATCGCGCCGAGCCCATAGACGACCTGCTGGCACAAGCTGAGGATCGGCATGTAGCCCTGCAGGAACGGCTGCTGGTCAGAGGTCAACTGCACCCAGTTGTCCTTGAACGCCGAGACGATCTGCGGGCTGGTATCGAACCCGATATTGGCGATCTCGCCCGCCTTCTTGCCGACAGTCTTCATGTAAACGGCGGCATTGCCGAGCATCTGGCCTCCGGGATACCCGATCAGCTTGGTTTCGGGATTGGCGAGCAGCCCGGCGCTGATCACCGGGATGGCAAGGTTCGGGTCACCCGCCATATCAGGCGTGCCATTGAGCTTGACCACCTTGACCCCGGCGGCCTCGAGCCCTTTGACGGTCGAGAGTTCGCGCACGACACGGGTTTCCTGCGACCAATCGGCAATCACGATCGCCGTATCGCCCTTTTTGAGCCCGAACTGGCGGACTGCCTGCTCGGCCAAGGCCCTACCCTGCGGCTCGAGATTGGCGCCGACATAGCCGCCGCCGAACTTGGCCCGCACTTCGGGCACGTCGACGTTCTGGTACATCATCTTGATGCCGGCCTTGGCGGCAAGTTCCGCCAGCGGCATGATCGCGGAGGGGCCTGGATGGCCCATCATGGCGATGCCGTTCGGAGCCGACGCGATGGCTTCGCGCAATTGCTGCACCATCTTTTCAACCTGCCAGCCCGAAAACACGTATTCGACCTGCGCACCGGTATCGGCCGCAGCTTGCTTCGCGCCATTGTAGACGATGGAACCGAAGGCATCGCCCTCGGCGCCGCCGACGAAGAAGCGGATCTTCACGTCCTTGCACCACTTGTCGCGCAGGGCGTCGGCCTGCGCGGGCGTCGCGCTGGTCAAGGCCAGCAGAGTGGCTGCGGAAACTGCACCCAATACGAGTCCGCCCAACCGGCGGGCGTGGGCGCGCGTTGTAGATTTCATAGAATCCTCCCTGGATATCGATGCTACCGGCCAAATGGCGCGGCAGTAGCTCGGTGCGATCCGGTGCGCCTCCACGCTTACGGTTCGCACGTATTCTCCCGTGTCTTCTACATCAGCAAGTGTCTAGCCTGTCGGCAATATGGACACATGCTGTCATACAGGTTTGTGGTTTGGCAAGCCTCCTTTGCTTTATTTTGGCGCGCGGTCACGCCGGATCGGCCACAAAGTCGCCGCCCCGGCAATCCTTGAGGTAGTTGAGGGCACGAACCTGCCCGGTCATTTCGAGTTCATTGCGATAGACCGGATCGTGCCAGCCCTCGATGTCGATCGACCCGGACCAGCCGGCGAGTCGGAGCTCTGAAATGATGTCCACCCAGTTGCTGTCGCCGAACCCTGGCGTGCGCATGAACACGAACTTCTCCTTGCCGAAGATGCCGTGCTCGCGGATCACTTCCCAACGCACCGTCGCGTCCTTGCCGTGCACGTGGAAGAACTTGTGCGCCCATTTACGGATCTGCGGCAGCGGATCGATGAGATAAACCAGTTGGTGGCAGGGCTCCCATTCGAGCCCGATATTGTCGCTCGGCAGCGCGTTGAAGATCAGTTCCCACGCATCGGGGTTGTGCGCGATGTTCCAGTCGCCCGACGCCCAGTTGCCGTCCATGGCGCAGTTCTCGAAGGCGATCCTGACGCCCTTATCCGCCGCGCGCTTGGCCAGATCCCCCCAGATTTGCTTGTAGCGCGGCAGGCTCTCCTCGATCGGTTTGCCGCGCACCCGCCCGGTGAAGCCGGCAACACAGGTGGCGCCGAAATGATGCGCGTTGTCGATGGCATCCTTCCAGGCGGCCAGCGTCGTCAGGTCCGCCTCGCGCTCCTCAAGCGGATTGCCGAACACGCCGAGCGTGGAGATGGTGATGTCACGATTGCCGATGGCATCGAGCGAGCGCTTGCCCAGTTCGGCAAGGTCTTGCCCGTTGGTGGTCTGCCAGAAGAATGGCTCAAAACTCTCAAAACCCAAATCGGCGATCTTGGCGATCCGCTCGGCCGAGCCGGGCTCGGAGGCCTTGATCATGGTGCCGACGCGGATGGCTTTGGCGGGGTTGGTCACGGAAATTGTCCTCTCGGGATTGAGTTCTTGGCCTCCCCCTCCCCAACCCTCCCCACAAGGGGGAGGGTGTAGAAAGAGGCTGCGGGGAAACTTGAAGTTTCGCACAACGCTGGCGCCACCCTCCCCCTTGTGGGGAGGGTTGGGGAGGGGGAAGCAGCCAACACCGCCATCACGCCGAAATCTCCACCCTGCTCTTCGTCCGCGCGCTCTCGATCGCCGCGAACACCATGGCGAGGCTCTTGATATTGTCGCTGCCGGCGGTCTCGGGCGCCCTGCCTGTCTCGATGGCGGCAAGGAAATCGGCGATGACGCTGGCGTGCCCATGTGTCTGGGCAATATCGGCCGGCTCGGGAACCTCCACCGGCACGAGGTCGTGGAAAAACCCCGTATCGCCGGCGGCGACCCTGGCCTCGAAATTTTCGCCGCCGTCCCAGAGCAGCGTGCCCTTGCTGCCGATCACCCGCCAGGCACTTTCCCAACTGGTGTTGGCCCCCTCCGCGCACCACGAACCGCGATAGTTGAACACCACGTCATCGGAGAATTCGAAAATGGCGTTGGCCGCCGCGCCGTGCGCGTACCAGGAACCCGTCGGGTTGGTCTGCAGGCAATAAACCGCAAGCGGCGTCTTGCCCGCCATGAAGCGCGCCGCATCCAGCGTATGGATCGCCATGTCGAGCAGCAGCACGTTCTGCATCTGCTCGCGAAATCCGCCAAAATGCGCGCCGACGAAGAAGTCGCAATGCAATGCGGTGATCTCGCCCAGTGCCCCGCTCGCGATCATCCGGTGGATTCGCCGCACCCCGGCTATAAACCGCCGGTTCTGGATCACGGCGTGAACTTTGCCAGCCTTCGCCGCCAGCGCGACCAATTCCCGCCCTGCCTCGAGCGACGCGGCCATCGGCTTTTCGCTGAGCACGTGACAGCCACGGGCGAGCCCGGTGGCCACCACATCGCGCCGTGCCACGGGCACCACCACGTCGAATAGCAAATCAGGCTTGGCCTGCGACAGTACTGCATCGAGGTCGGTGCCGACCACGGCATCGCTCAAGCCGAACTCGGCGGCACGCGCCTCGGCCTGCGCCCGATCGAGGTCGACCAGCCCCACGATAGTGATCTTTCCCTCAAGGTCCGGATCTTCGGCGATGGCTTTGAGCCAGCCTTTCGACATAGCTCCGCACCCGGCCAGAACGGCTCGAAATTGCAAGATAACCTCCCTTGGAAGCCCAGTTCGGAAACGGCACCTCCATGCCGTTCCAGCTTCCGTAAACGTTTACGACGCTATATTCTGTGCCAAATACATGTCAAGAGGCCCCCGCACGACGATGGCGTTTGTGATGAGTGGAGGACAGTACGGCATGAAGGGCATCAAGCGCCTCGCCACCCATCTCGATATTTCGATCGGCACCGTTTCGCGCGCCTTGAACGGCAAGCCCGACGTCAGCGACGCGACCCGCAAGCGCGTGCTCGAAGCCGCGGCGACCTTGGGCTACGTGCCCAACCAGTCGGGTCGCGCCCTGCGCAAGGGGATCACCGGCATTATCGGTTTCATGATCGAGACCGGCACCAAAACCTCGGTCGACGGCGACACCTTCTTCCTCAGCGTCTTCGACGGCGTGCAGACGGTTTTGGCGCGGCACCAGCTCGATCTCGTCGCCCTGCTCTGCAGCTCCGGAGAAAATCCGCATGAGTATCTGCGGCGCGTCGTCGACCGTGGCTTCGTCGATGGCCTGATCATTTCAGCGACGCAGCGTCACGATCAGCGCATCGATTTCCTCGCCGACCGGCAGCTTCCCTTCATCGCGCTCGGCCGCAGCCTCACCGATCGCGGCCATGCCTGGTATGACCTCGATTTCGAAGGCTTAGCCGAGGCGGCAGTCGACCGGCTGGTGAAGAAGGGGCATCGCCGCATCGCCCTGGCGGCCCATATCGATGACGTCAACCTCAGCTACGTGCTCATCGACGGCTACCGGGCCGCCCTCGAGGCTCGCGGACTGAGCTTCGATCCGACCCTGGTGCTACGCGGCACGCCTGATCACGCTGGCGGCTACGCCATCGCACAAAGCGCCTTGGCCATGCCGGACCGGCCTACGGCCATCGTGCTCGCCAATGAGGTGATGTCGGTCGGTGTCTATCGCGGCCTGCTCGAGGCGGGGGTCAGGCCCGGCCGCGAAATCGCGGTGATCGGCCGAAACAGTCCTCACTCACGGTTCCTTTCCCCTACCCTGACGGCGTTCGATACGTCACTGCGCGACCTCGGCATCGCATTGGCGGAGGCGCTGCTCGCAACCATGCCCGCCTACCAACAGAGCTACCCGCAAGGCGCTGTCCGCAAACTGTGGCCCCTGCACCTCGTCGCCGGCGAAAGCGACGCCTTCAGCCCAGGGCAATAGCCCGGACGCGCGGGTGATCAAAACACAGCATCCTGGGCGTCAACCTGGTCCATCGTTCATGGCGCCTGGAACGCGCATTGCCCAGCGCCGGCCGTCATAGGTGAGATTGACCGACGAAAGCGGCGGCACATCAATGCGCCAGAAACTCGTGGCCGGGGCGTCGAGAACATGAATGACCGCCGCCTTGATAGTTGAGGCATGCGTTATCGCCAGGATGCGGCCTTCCAGATTGCCTGCATCCAGCCAAGCGCCGACGCGACGAACCAATTGCGAGATCGACTCTCCGCCATGCGGGGCTGCCTCAGGGTCCTGCATCCAGCGGCCAACGGCATCCGGCTCATCGGCCGCGATCTGTTCAAGGGCCTTGCGGCGCCAGCGACCATAGTCGCATTCGCCAAGGGCCATTTGCTCCTCGGCCACGAGTCCCAGTGCCGCTGCAGTCTGGCGGGCGCATTGCCAGGGGCTGACGAGAACGCGACTCGCCCGCCCCAGCCTGCCTGCCAGCGCTTTCGCAGCCGCGATCCCAGCATCATCCAAGGGATCGTCATCGGGGAAGGCCATGGCACGAAGCGATGTGGTCGGCGCGTGGCAAAGCATGACAAGGCGTGCGGTCATGAGCGGTAATCTCCTATGCGCCGGCGCCCGAGGCAAGCGCAGCGTTGCTGCACGATTGACAGCGCCCCGCTGCCGGCCCACTACTGCTCCATTGCCAGGGTGAGAAGCCGGTGAAAATCCGGCGCGGTCGCGCCACTGTATTTGTCGGTTCGCTTATTTGGACCGGCAAGAGTCAGACCTCTCCAGGGCAATCATCACTCAAACGGGACGCGCTATCCCAAGGAGACGCCAATGACCACTGCAACATACGCCCCGGCCTCAGAACCGATTTCCATCCCCGTCCGCGAGATTCTGCCGTGGGCGATCTTTGCAGGGCTGCTCGCCCTGCTGGCGCTCTATTTCATCGGCGCCGAGCAAGGCGCGACGGCAATCTTTAGTGGCACCTACATCCACGAATTCGTGCATGACGGCCGCCATCTGCTCGGCTTTCCCTGCCACTGACGCCGAAGGCTGACAATCATGGTTAGATCCCTTTTGATCAGGGGGATGCTTGTTGGCGTCCTCGCGGGTCTGCTTACGTTTGCGTTTGCGAGAGTCTTCGGTGAACCGCAAATCGATCTTGCGATCGGCTTCGAAGACCACGTGCACCACATGGCCGGCGAGGCTGCCGAGCCTGAACTCGTCAGCCGGCAGGTGCAGAGCACGTTCGGCCTGCTGACCGGCGTGCTGGTCTACGGTTGCGCGCTCGGCGGTATCTTCTCCCTGGTATTCACCTATGCTTACGGACGTATTGGAAAACTTAGCCCACGCGGCACCGCCGCGCTGCTCGCGATCGCCGGCTTCGTCGCCGTGATCCTCGTGCCGCAGATCAAGTATCCTGCGAACCCGCCATCGATCGGCAATCCAGAGACGATCGGCGAGCGCACGGCGCTCTACTTTGCGATGACCGTGATTTCCCTGATCGCCATGGTTGCCGCCTACAATGCCGGACGCGGCCTCCTGTCCCGGCTCGGCGGATGGAACGCCGCCCTGGCCGGCGCCGCCGTTTATGTGTTGGTTGTTGCGGTTGCAATGGTCGTGCTGCCGCCCGTCAACGAGGTACCGGCGGAATTCTCGGCTGTGCTGCTGTGGAATTTCCGCATCGCCTCGATCGGCATGCAGATCGTGATGTGGGCGACACTGGGTCTGGGCTTCGGGGCGCTGTCCGTGGCAGCGCTGGCAAAGCAGCGGCAAGGCGCCGCCTCCAGACAGTCACACCGCCCGGTCTAGCGACTTCCGCCCCGGCGGGCGACAGCAACAACGCAAATGCCTTGGCGCCACTGGGCGCCTTCGCCCGATCACCCCAGTTTTGGTTGGACCGTGGCTTCGTCGGCGGCAATACCGTGGTCATGCGCCGGCTCGGTGGCCGGGCTCGCCGAAGCCAGTCGTCCCTCTTCCGCCTTGTAGAAGAACTGGCTGGAAACCAACCAACCCTTCAGGGGTCGCAACGGCGGGATGCAGGTCAGCAGCAGGAACGGCAGCGTGGTGAAAGCGTGCACCCAGAGCGGGGCTTCGTAGGTGACCTGGATCCAAAGGGCCAGCACGACGGTCGGGATGCAGCCAAAGCAGATGACGAAAAACGCCGGGCCGTCAGCCGGATCAGCGAAGGAATAATCGAGGCCGCAAACCTCGCAGTTCTTGCGGACGGTCAGAAAGCCCTGGAAAAGGTGACCCTGCCCACAGCGTGGGCAGCGCCCCCGCAAGCCAGTTTGGATCGGAGATAAAGGCGGCCAGTATCGTTCGGAGGACATCGCACGTTCCTTTCGGCCAGCGCCCGAGCGGTGCGTGTGCGCTGCTTGAGCGGAATTGGCCTGTACTCGGCGGCTAACAATCCTGCCGAGGTCCCTCAGCCGAAACACACCGCCGCCATTGCTGGCACAATGTACGTCATGCGTACACATACATTGTCAAGAACATGTATGGATTGACTGGACCTTCGTCCGCTGCTTCAGACCACCATCGAGGTGGCCGCAGGAGATTGGGCCAGCAGATCGGCGAGGATGTGCAGGCTCTGTTCCAGATCGTCGCGGGTCTCCGCCGCACCCAGCCCCAGCCGTACGGCTTCGGGAGGAGATTGCAGAGCGAAGGCGTCGCTGGCGACCACACCGATACCGGCCGAGCGCAAGCGCAAAGTGAATTCGCCTCGCGTCCAGGGCGGGGTGAGTTGCAGCCAGATATGAAAGCCCTCAGGATCGGCGAGGACCTGTTCGGCTGGCAGGATCTTTGCAGCAATGACTTGCCGGGCGCCGGCTTCCTGCCGGATCGCCGCCAAAACCGCGTCAGCGGTGCCATCCTCGATCCAGCGCGTGGCGATGGCAGCGGTCAGCGGTGACGCCATCGATGCGGTGGCGCGCACGGCTCCGGCAACCCGCGCAGCGGCGCGAGCATCCGGGACCACGAGATAGGCGATGCGCAGAGCCGGAGCGACGCACTTTGCCAGCCCCCCAATATGGTAGACCATATCCGGCGCAAGGGCGGCCAGCGGGGGCACAGGGTCGATCGGCAGCGCACCGTAGGCGTCATCCTCAATGATCGGCACCCCATATTTGCGGGCGATCGCCACCAAGGCCTGCCGTCGGGCCAGTGAAAGCGTCACCGTCGTCGGGTTGTGCAAGGTGGGGTTGCAGTAGAGGGCTTTTGGGGCGCGTTCAGCGCAAATCGCCTCGAATGCCTCAGGAATCAGGCCATTCGCGTCAGTGGGCACACCGGCGATCTCGATGCGCAGATGCACCGCCAGCGAGCGAAACCCGGGATAGGTCAGCGCCTCGGCGCAGATGGTTTCTCCGGGGCCGGCAAGCACACCGGCGACGGCCAGCATCGCGCCCTGCGCACCCGGGCAGACGAGAACCCGGTCCGCCGTCACGCCCTCGAGCCGGGATGCCAGCCAAAGCGCCCCTGCGTCCCGATCGCGGCCGGCGCCACCCGCCTGCTGATAGCGCAGCAACAGATCGAGACCACCCCCCGATTGCAGGCCGCCAATGCCATCCCACATCCGCGCGGCAAGACCGGGGTCATCAAAGCGCGGCGGCAGGTTCATGCTCATATCGACGAGCCCGCTCGCGACCGGCCGTACGCTGCCGAGCCGCTTTGCCCGCACATAGGTGCCCTGCCCGACCCTGCCCTCGACCAGACCGCGCTTGCGCGCCTCGGCGTAAGCCCGACTTACGGTGGTGAAATCGATCTTCAGCGCATCAGCCAGGGAACGCTGCGGCGGCAGGCGGGCGCCACTAGCTAATTTCCCGGAAAGGATGTCGGCGGACAGCGCGTCGGCAATCGCGAGATAGACCGGCCCGTCGGCCTTGCGGATCAAGGGCGTCCAAAATGTCGCGGCCCCGTCATTTTCCATTGCCATGATTTCAATTCTACAATATATGGATATTGTATGTTTTTACGCCCGAGCGCAAGTCCGCGCAGTGGTCCCTGCACTCCGATCTAGCAGAATTAGGAATAAATATGGACCACGTCGCGAGGTTCAAAGGTCTCATCGGTGAAATGAGGCTGGATGGCCGCTATCGAACCTTTATCGCCGGCGCGTTCCCGACTGCGCTGTGGCATGCGCCGGACGGCCAGGGCAGCGGTCGATCTTAGGCTCTCCTACCCAAGCGACGCTGGGGCTTCTGGCAAACATGCCGACCAACGAAATTTGTGAAAGGCGCTGCTTTCAATCGAACGGGCCGAGTAGCCATTTGAACACTACTTGATGCCCTGGCCCACGCCAGAATTCGAAGGCAGCGGGGGATTTCGACACGGCAGTTGCGAACTCAGCCAACTCCGAAATTGCCATGCCCCGCGCGCCCGCAAAGGTTACCTCCGAGAACGCCGAAATCTGCCGCAACGTCGCGGCGGCCCGCGCGGCGTGACGCTTTGCCGCCTCCTGCTTGCCTTCCCGGATCTTCACACCGGACGCGGCGAGAAGGATAAGACCTTTGTAGAGCAGGCGAGACTGCGGGTCAGCCTTTGCCCCTTGCCACAATGCCTCCCAAGCCTCATGCGCCTCCCAGTAGTAGCCATGGTTGAAGAGATCGACGCCCCACAGGAATGCCTCCGAACCCAGACCTGCCTCAACGGACACTTCCGGTTGTTCAATCCCATAGCTGTGCCCATGGGGATGCCGGACGGGATGCGGATATCGACCGGGCAAGTAGGCGTAAGCCGGAAACGGTCGATTGGGTAAGAGGCGAGGACGCGGAGCGGTCAACAACGCGATCATGCAGCAGCTTTCGGTAAACGCGCGGGCTTGGGCCGCAGTGTAGCTTGCTTTTCAAAGAGGCGTAGCGCCTCGTCGTGAAAACGTGCTTGGTCGCTACACCGCCAGCAATTCGCCGCCCGAAACGGCCTTCGATCGTCAGGTAAGCCGCGCGTCCCATGGCCGGAGAACGGCGCGAGCAATACGGGTAAACTGAAGTCCATCACAGCGCGCTTCCCGGCCTGCCCAAAATATATGCACTCAGCGCAAAAATGGGTGCAGTTTAAGCAATCTGGCCTATATTTCCTGGCGAAAGCGGCCATATTGTTCAAGGGCGGCGTGCCCATTGCCGGAGGGACGAACCGGAATGACCACTTTGAGCGACGAACTTTTCTGGCTACCCTAATTCATCTTATGTAACATAAACCTTGCTTTAATTCACTAAAAGTCATATGTATGGGCGATATCAAGTCATCCATTCATCAATTGGACGGTTCTTTGCTTACCCCTTCCAAGCGCGCGATCCTTGAAACTCTGATCGAACGCGGCCCCCAGAGCCGAGCTGCAATTGCTGAAACTTTAGGCCTCAGCCGCGCCGCTCTTTCCGGGTTGAGCGGCGAGTTGATCGAGGCTGGAATTCTGCGCGAGGCAGAGACCAGTCATGATTCCAGCAGGCTCGGACGCCCGTCCATTCTGCTCGAACTCAACGCCGATCACGGCTATTTCGTCGGCGTGTCCATCGAACAGGTTAACTGCCCGATGGTGCTGGCCGATTTGCATGGCAATGTCATTGCCCAGCTTGCCTTGCCCACCGCGCATGAGCCGGAAGAATTCGCCACCATCATTGCCGATGGCCTGACCAAACTGCTGACCAACGCCAAGATCGCGCGCAAGAACGTTCTGGGGCTCAGCGTCGTGCTGTCCGGCTTTGTCAATCACAGTCAGGATATCTGCCTGCAATCGGCCATCCTGGGATGGCACGAAGTGCCGCTGGCGCGGATGGTGGAAGACAAGGTGGGCATTCCGACTTCGCTTGAAAACAATGCCAATGCCGCCGCCGTCGGCGAGAAGCTGTTCGGGCGTGGGCGCGAAGCGATCAATTTCAGCGTCGTCACTTTTGGCGAAAGCATTGGCTGCGCCCATTACATCGACGGCAAGTTGTACCGTGGCCATGGAGGCGGCGCCGGGGAGCTGGCCCATTGCACCATCGAGATCGACGGCGTGCCCTGCCGCTGCGGCAAGCGCGGTTGCCTCGACACGATCGCCTCGCAGCACGCAGTGGTTGCGGCGGCGCGTGAAGCGGGCCTTGCCGCCACCACCCCGCAACAGATCGAGGACCTTGCCAAAACCGGCAATCCGTCGGCGATCCGCATCCTGCATCGCGCCGGCCATGCGCTGGGGCTGGCCATTTCCCACCTCATTCAGCTCAACAATCCGGAACGGATCGTTATCGCCTCGGTCAATGGCACACTTGGCAGCCTGTTTCGCACGGTCACTGGACAGGCCATCGATGCCTATGTGCTGCCCCAGCTCGGCTCGATGAGCGATATCCGTTTCGACGACGTCAACGAAATTTTCTGGGCTCGGGGCGCGGCCGCTATTGCCGCGCATGGGTACCTCGTGGGCGCGGGCAGCGCCAAGGGAAAAAGAGACGCCGCGTAAAGGACCGCGTGATCGGGTTCGATGGCGGCCGACGACATCGCATGGTGCGACTCGTTGACGAGTGCACCGGCAAAAGGAGATTCAAGACAATGAGCAGCAGCATGGCGAATTTGGCATCCGGCGACGCTTCCCCGGTTCCAGCAGGACTGCCGGTCATCGAAATCTGCGTCGAGGGGCTTGATGGACTGCTCGCGGCCCAGCGCGGCGGCGCGGACCGTGCCGAGCTTTGTGCAAGCCTCATCGAAGGCGGCATCACGCCAAGCTATGGCACCGTCATGCAGGCGCTCAAGCTTGCCACGATCCCGTTCTACACGATCATCCGCCCGCGCGGCGGGGATTTCCACTATTCGGAAGCCGAGTTTGCTTCCATGCTCGACGATGTCGAAGCACTGCGCGCGATGGGGGCGCCGGGCATCGTCATCGGCTGCCTGACGGCGGATGGGGCCATCGACGAGCCGCGCATGAAGGCGCTGATCGACCGTGCCGGCGACATGCAGGTCACCTGCCATCGCGCTTTCGACATGACCGCCGAACCGCGCGAGGCGCTGGAAGCGCTGATCCGTTGCGGCGTGCACCGTGTGCTTACAAGCGGCCAGCGCAACACCGCCCTTGAAGGGGCGGAACTGTTGAAGGCGCTTGTAGAACAGGCCGGAGACCGCATCATCATCATGGGTTGCGGCAAGCTCTCCGCCGTCACTATCGGCGAAGTGCGGCGGTTGACCGGGCTGAAGGAGATGCATTTTTCTGCACCCGCCCAGAAGCTGAGCGCCATGATCTATCGCAATCCCAATGTCGGCATGGGTGGCACCGATTTCGACCGTGAATATCGCACCACCGTTACCGACCCCGATATTGTGCGCGCCACCATCACGGCGGCGCGGGCCTAGAATTATCGGGGACTGTCGGATTTCCCTGATGCTCTAACGAAAAAGGGGCGCGGCGAATGCGGCGCCCCTTTTTCATTTCGGCGGAAAATCCTTACGTCAGCTCGGTGCGAATGCAGGCCGAGACGTGGTTTTCCCCCACCGTGACTCGCGGCGGCACCACATCAGCGCAGGCATCGATGGCATAAGGGCAGCGCGTGCGGAAAACGCACCCGGACGGCGGATTGATCGGGCTGGGGATATCGCCTTCCAGCAGAATACGCTCCTTCCTGATCGTCGGATCGACCCGTGGAATGGCCGACAGCAGCGCCTTGGTATAGGGATGGCGCGGCCGCGAATAGAGCGCCGCCTTGGGCGCGATCTCCATGATCCGGCCGAGATACATCACGATCACCCGGTCGCAGAGGTGCTCCACCACCGCCAGGTCATGGGCTACGAACAGCATCGTCAGCCCGAGACTAGTCTGCAAATCCTGGATCAGGTTGACGATCTGCGCCTGCACGGAGACGTCCAGCGCCGAAACCGGCTCGTCGGCCACGATGAACTCGGGATCCACCGCCAACGCCCTCGCAATGCCGATGCGCTGGCGCTGCCCGCCCGAGAACTCGTGCGGATACCGAGCCATGGCATCGGCGCCCAAACCGACCTGCTCCAGCAGATGCGTGATCCGCCCCGGCCGTTCCGCCCGCGTCCCAAGCCGGTGGATCGACAGCGCCTCCCCGATGATCGCCCCCACCGATTTGCGCGGGTCGAGGCTGGCATAGGGGTCCTGGAAGATGAACTGCATCCGCCGCCGATAAGGCTGGAACTCCGCCGCCGTTAGCGCCGCCACGTCCACGCCGTCGAAAACCACTTCGCCCCCCGTCGGTTTCACCAGCCGCAGGATCGAGCGCCCAATCGTCGTCTTGCCTGAGCCGGATTCCCCCACCAGCCCCACCACCTCGCCCCGCGAAATGTCGAAGCTGACATCATCCACAGCCCGCACCGCGCCACCCTTTGGCCGCAGCAGCCCTCCCCCGATGGCAAAATGCGTCTTCAAGTTGCGAATCGAAAGCAAAGGCTTATCCGCATCGGGCCCAACCATCGCAGCATCGCCGGCAGTACTCATGACGCCACCTCTTGCCAGCGGATGCACCGCGCAGCCTGCCCGCCCCCCGTGTCGAGCAAGGGCGGCATCTCCGCCCGGCAGGCATCGATCGCATGGGTGCATCGTGCCGCGAACAGGCACCCCGCCGGCCGGTTGCGCGGGTCGGGCACATTGCCGGGAATGGCGTAGAGGCGCTTCGGCCCCTCCTCTTCCCCGCTCCGCCGCCGTGCGCCGGGCACGCTGTTGAGCAGCCCGATGGTATAGGGGTGCTTGGGCCGCGTCAGGACGGAGACCACGTCCCCTTCCTCGACGATCAGCCCGCCATACATCACCGCCACCCGCTCCGCGACCTCCGCCACCACGCCCAGATCATGGGTGATGAACAGGATCGACATGCCGATCTCGCGCTGCAGCCGCTTCATCAGGTCGAGAATTTGAGCCTGGATAGTCACGTCCAGCGCCGTCGTCGGCTCGTCCGCGATCAACAGCGTCGGCCGGCAGCTCAGCGCCATCGCCACCATGACGCGCTGGCGCATGCCGCCCGACATTTGGTGCGGATAGTCGTCGACGCGCTTCTCGGCGGCGGAAATTCCCACCACCTTGAGCATGTCGATGGCCGCTTTGCGCGCCGCCGGGCGTGAAAGCTTTTGGTGCAGCACCACCGACTCGGCGATCTGGTCGCCCACGGTAAACACGGGGTTGAGCGAGGTCATCGGCTCCTGGAAGATCATCGAAATGTCGTTGCCGCGGATCTTGCGCATCTCTGCTTCCGACGCGACGCGCAGGTCCTGCGTCCGCCCGTCCTTGCTGCGGAACGCCATCACCCCGTCCACCACCTTGCCATGAGCCTTGTCGAGCAGCGCCATGATCGAAAGGCTGGTGACGCTCTTGCCCGACCCGGATTCCCCAACGACGGCCAGTGTCTCGCCCGGCGCGATGTCGAAGGAAACCCCATCCACCGATTTGACCAGACCGCGATCTGTGTCGAAATAGGTCTTGAGATTGCGCACCCGCAGAACCGGATAACCTGCGCCGCTGTCTGGCATCGTCACGAATTCGGTCTCCTGCATCGGGTCGCCCATCCTGTGGCCTAGCTGAAAAATCCTTGCACCGGCAGCGAGCCGGCGCAGGGCAGTGGTCAGGAAACGAGCCTGGCGAGCGAGCGCCTGGAGAACACCGCCCTGGGTATCCATTCCGGCTCCGCCACGATCGGAAAGGTTGGTACCACCATGCGCTTGCGCACCCGGATGGTGTCGTTCTGCGTCACGGCCCCATCCGACAGGATCATGAAATTGGGATTGGCGATCGGCTCCAGCTCGGGCGAGAGATAGCCGGATTTGACCAGCACCGTATCGGCCTTGAGCGGATCGAGCCCCAGCCGGGCGAAATCAGCGATATTGTGATAGGGTCGCCGCCGCGCCGAGACGACGATATCGACGCCCCCGACCCGCACCACCGCCTCGCGCTCCATCGGCTCGCTCGTCTCCACCAGCGTGACGACTTCCGCATTGACCCCGACCGACATGGACTTGAGATCGAGCGCCCCGCCGATCTTGAGGTCGACCAGCGCCCCAACGCCCGCCGCATAGGCTTTTTCCACCGCCGGCCGGTCCATCACGCCCGCCACGATCGTGTTGGTCAGCCCGTGCTTGAGCACCTCTGCCAGCACGTCGCCCCGGTCGCCGACGCCGCCGGCCGTGGGATTGTCCCCCGAATCCGCCAGGATTACCGGATGCGTCCTGCTCGCCTTGGCCAGCGCCACGCCCTCCTCGATCGTGCCCACCGGCACCGGATAGATGCATTCGTGCCGGGCATCCCAATAAGTCTGCGCCAGCTTGAGCGCCTCGCGCTCCAGTACGTCCCTGTCCATGCCGGTGAACACCGAGCAGGCCGTGGCGCGCGGCTCGTCCGCCGACCGGTACCCCACCTGCAGCGACGCATCCCACACGCCGTGCAGCGCATCGACTGCCGGCAGGCTCTCGTAGATCGATTTGGCCGGCTCGTAGCGCGTGCTGGTCCGCTCGCCGCCCATCAGCATCGGCACCTTGACCCAAGCGATCAGCGGCCGCTCGCCCGTCGTCAGCGCGTGGTTGAGCATCTTGAGCGAGCGCAACTGCGTTTCGGGCACGTCGATATGGGGCGCCGTCCGGTAGGTCGAGAAGATGTCGATGGCATCGAGGATCTTCTGGGACACATTGCCATGCAGGTCGTAGCTGACGGCGATCACGCAATCTTCGCCCACCACTTCGCGGGCCGAAGCCAGCCAGTCGCCCTCGGCATCTTCCATGCCCTCGACGAACACCGCCCCATGCATGGCCAGGTACAACCCGTCGAGCGGCATCTGCGCCTGAAGGCGCGCCAGGAAGTCGGCCTTGAAATTTTCGTAGGTATCCCGCGCCACCGGCCCGCCCGGCACGGCTCTTGCATAAAAGGTAGGGAGGTAGGTCGCTTGATACGCCTTCAGAACCGAGAAATACGCTTGACCCAGAATTTCGTCGCCACGCCAGATGACAAAGTCCCTCTCTTCGATCTTGACCGGATTGTATGTGCAGCATTCCACATGCAGCCCTCCTACGGCAACGCGCATAAACGACACCCTTTCGTTCCCTCATTTCACCGTGCGGCCTCGACCCACATGGCTACTAAATTATCATTTGACAGTTAGTTCACAATTTGAGCAAAGTCAACCAAAGTGGATGCAACAGGGCTTGTGAGGCGATGGGCATCGGCTAAGGAAAAAACTAAATGCAACGGAGTGCCAAGGTGAGATTTAATCTGCTTTCGACTCGAAGCCGCCAGCTTACATTGGCGCTCGCTGTAACCATGGCCGCCCTGATGGGCGGCACGGCCTATGCCCAATCCGTACTCACAGTGCTGCAGGCCGAAGCGCCGCGCTCGATGGATCCGGGCGATCACACGGCTTCGGTCACCTCGACCATTCTCGAGCCGATGTATGAAGGCCTCGTCCTGCGCAACAAGGACCTCAAGATCGCCCCGTCCCTCGCCACCGAGTGGACCAATTCGGAAGCCGGCAAGGTGTGGACCTTCAAGCTGCGCCCTGGCGTCAAATTCCATGACGGCACCCCCTTCAACGCCGAGGCCGTCGTCCACAGTTTCGCGCGCTTCCTCGACAAGGGTCGCGGCCTCGCCGCCGCCGGCCGCATCACCGCCGTCATCGCCTCGATCAAGGCCATCGACGACACCACCGTCGAATTCACCCTCAAGGCCCCCTATTCCGGGTTCCTGACGCTCCTCACCACCAATACCGCAAAGATCGTCGGCGAAAAGGCCGACGTAGCCGGCAAGCTCGGCACTGTTCCCGTCGGCACCGGCGCCTTCAAGTTCGTCGAGTGGAAGTCGGGCGAATACGTCCTCGAAGCCCGCAACGACAGTTATTGGGGCGCTAAGCCCAGCATGGACGAGCTCAAGTTCACCTGGTCGGGCGAGGCCTCGGTGCTCTCCATGTCGGTCCAGGCCGGCAATGCCGACGTCGTCTATCCACTGCCGCCGACCTTCGCACCCACGGTCAAGAACAATCCGGACCTCAAGCTCCTCAATACCGAAGGGTCCTTCGTCTACTGGATGTCGCTCAACACCAAGCTCAAGCCCCTCGATGACGTCAAGGTCCGACAGGCCCTGAACTTCGCCACCGATCGCGGCGCCCTCGTCGCTGCGCTCCTGCGCGGTTACGGCACGGCGGCCAATTCCCCGCTCGCCCCCACCAACCCCTTCTACGACAAGTCGCTGGCGACCTATACCTACGATCCCGCAAAAGCCAAGGCGCTGCTCTCCGAAGCCGGCCTGCCCAACGGCTTCACCATGACCACCGCGGTCGCCCAGCGCGACGCGCCCATCGCCGAAGCGCTCCAGGGCATGTGGGCCAAGATCGGCGTCACCCTCGAAATCCGCAACCAGGAAAGCGGCGTCTGGTCCAAGACCGCCTTCGCCGACCCGGCGGGCAAGCAAGCCGACAACCTCGCTTCCACCATCGCCTCCTGGTCGAGCGGCAGCTTCAACCCCGATCTGCAGCTGCGCCCGCTCTACGCGACCGCGAGCTGGTCCCCCGGCGGCGCCAATCTCGGCTTCTTCAGCGATCCGCACCTAGATGAGCTGATCAACAAAGGCGCCGCCGAGATCGACGATGCCAAGGCCAAGGTCATCTATAACGAGGCCCAGAAGCTCATCAACGAGGAGGCGCCCCACGTTCTCCTCTATTCCCGCCGCGATCTCGTCGCCACCAGCGCCAAGGTCTCCAATGTCTGGATGACCCCCGGCGGCGTCGTCACCGTCCAATACGCCATCAAGGCGAAATAAGGTCTTGGGGCCGGCGCTCTTCCGGCCCCTCTCTGTCTTGAGCCCGGGCGGTCGATGAAACTCTACTTCGCCAGAAAATTCCTGATGCTGCCGCTGGTCCTGCTCGGCGTCTCCATCCTCGTCTTCCTCGCCATCCGCGCCCTGCCCGGTGACCCGGCCCGTCTCATGGCCGGCCCCGAAGCCACCCAGGAAGCGGTGGACAACATGCGCATCCGCCTCGGGCTCGACCAAAACCTCTTCGAACAATACGCCTCCTTCCTCTGGGCGGCGCTCCACGGCGATTTCGGCATCTCCATCCAGTCCAAACTCCCCGTCACCAGCGAGATCGCCGAACGTTTCCCCCACACGCTGGCGCTCGCCCTCTGCTCCTATATCTTTGCCACCTTCATCGGCGTGCCCGCCGGCGTCATCGCCGCCACCAACAAGGGCCGCTGGCCCGATCAGATCGTCATGCTCATCGCCATCGCCGGCGCTTCCATGGCCAATTTCTGGCTGGCGCTGATGAGTATGAACCTGTTCTCGGTCCAGCTCGGCTGGCTGCCCCTGCTGGGTGCCTCGAACTGGCAAAGCTTCATCATGCCCACCTTCGCTCTTGGGCTCTTCCCCACCGCGCTCATCGCCCGCATGACCCGCTCCAGCATGGTCGAGGTCCTCAGCCAGGACTATGTGCGCACCGCGCGCGCCAAGGGCCTCAGCAATGCCGTGGTCTATCGCAAGCACGCTCTGCGCAACGCGCTGATTCCCATCGTCACCATCATCGGCCTCAATTTCGGCTCGGTGCTCGGGGGAGCCGTGGTCACCGAAACGGTGTTCAACTGGCCGGGTATCGGCCGACTCCTGGTCGATTCGGTCAGCTACCGCGACTATCCGATGATCCAGGCGCTGATCCTGCTCGCCGTCGTCTGCGTCGTTTTGATGAACTTCCTCGCCGACATGATCATCGCCGCCCTCAACCCCCGCATAAGGTTCGATTGAGATGGCCACGGAGGCCCTGCTGACCACTCCACCCGCACGGCCCACTCGCCTCTCCCGTGCGCTGCGCTTCATGTGGCGGCGGCGCAGCCTCAGCATCGGCGCCGTCCTCGTCGGCATCATCGTGCTCGCGGCGATCCTCGCCCCGCTCCTCACCCGTGCCGATC
>JAQGKB010000318.1 GCA_028290345.1 Hyphomicrobiales bacterium
ACGGTCAAAACCCCGGCGGCTTCGGTTTCGAGGTAGAGGTTGGTATCGGCGCCCAGGTGCTCGACATGGACCACCGTGCCCTTCCATGAACCCTCGGTCGGGCTGAGGTTGATGTGCTCGGGACGCACGCCGATGGTGGTCGCCCCAGTCATGCCGATCTTGTCGGCCTGCATGAAATTCATTTGCGGCGAGCCGATGAAGCCGGCGACGAACAGGTTTGTCGGGTTGTTGTAGAGTTCCATCGGTGTGCCGATCTGCTCGATCCGCCCGGCATTCATCACCACGATCTTGTCGGCCAGCGTCATCGCCTCGACCTGGTCATGGGTGACGTAGATCATTGTCGTCTTCAGCGTGCGGTGCAGCCGCGCGATTTCGAGACGGGTGTTGACGCGCAGCGCCGCGTCGAGGTTCGACAATGGCTCATCGAAGAGAAACAGCTTTGGCTCGCGCACCACGGCGCGGCCGATTGCGACGCGCTGGCGCTGGCCGCCGGACAGTTCAGCCGGGCGGCGCTTCAGGTAGTCGTCGAGCGACAGGAATTTTGAGGCCTTGGCTACGCGCGCCTCGATCTCCGCCGACGGCGTGTTGGCCTGCTTCAGCCCGAGCGCCATGTTGTCCTTGACCGTCAAGTGCGGATAAAGCGCATAGGTCTGGAACACCATGGCGATGCCGCGCTTGGCCGGCGGGGTGTTGTTCACCCACTCGCCATCGATCTCCACGGCGCCTGAGGTCGCGTCCTCGAGCCCGGCGATGATGCGCAGCAATGTCGATTTCCCGCAGCCCGAGGGGCCGACGAAGATGACGAATTCGCCATCGGTCACTTCGAGATCGATGCCATGCAGTACCGCGGTGGCGCCGAAGGATTTCGTGACCTTCTTAAGGTTCAGTGAGCCCAATATCTGGTTCCCCGGTTAGCTGAGTTTCACGGTCTGGCCGGTGCGCACGCTCTCATCGGCCGCAAGGCAGATGCGCAGCGATTGGACCGCGTCGGACATGTGGCGCGTCAGATCGATGTTTTCCGTGATAGCGCGATGGACGTAGGCTTGCTCGAGTTCGCAAAGGCCCTGGTGATCGGGCTCGCCCTGCATCGAGAGCATTTCGTCCGCCTGCGCAAATTTTCCGTCGGCGCCAAGCGCTGCGTGATGCACCCGGATGCGCGCGGTCTTGGTGTGGGTGTCGATGTCGTCCGATTTCGCGCCCTCGTTCATGACGATCGAGACGCTGCCATTCGGCGACATCACGTCCTTGACGAAGAACGCCGCTTCCGAAATCATCGGTCCCCACGAGGCCTCGTACCAGCCGACCGAACCATCGTCGAACAGCACCTGGAAATGGCCGTAATTGTACATGTCCGGCTTGATCTCATTACTGAGCCGCAGCCCCATGCCTCGCACCTCGACCGGCTTGGCGTCGGTGATCTGGCAGAAAACGTCGACATAGTGCACGCCGCAATCAACGATGGGCGGTGTCGTTTGCATCAGTGTCTTGTGCGTTTCCCAAGCGTGCCCGCTCGACTGCTGGTTGAGGTTCATGCGGAAAACATACGGCCCGCCAAGTTTGCGCGCCTCGGCGATGAGCCGCATCCACGAAGGGTGGTAGCGCAGGATATAGCCCACCAGCAGCTTGCGCCCGTTCGCCTTCGCTGCGGCGACCACTCGCTCTGCGTCAGCGACCGTAGTCGCAAGCGGCTTTTCGAGGAAGACATGCGCTCCCTGTTCCATCGCCATCACGGCATAGTCGGCATGGGTATCGGTATAGGTGTTGATCGATACCAGTTCGGGTTTCAGCGCGCGCAGGCTCTCTTCGTAGGACGGAGCGATTGCATAGCCGGAGAGTTCGGGGTGTAGCGTCGGGCGCGACCGGTTGACCATGCCGACGATCTCGAACCCGGGATGGCGGTGATAGGCGAGGGCATGGCTGCGCCCCATATTGCCGAGGCCCGCGACAAGAACGCGGATAGGGGTAGTCGCAGTCATTTAACCGCTCCAGAAGTGAGGCCGCGGATGAGCTGCCTGGAAAAGATGAGATAGAGCACCAGGATCGGCAGGATGGCGAGGCTGAGAGCCGCCAGCACTGCGTTCCAGTCGGTAAGGAACTGGCCGATGAAACTCTGTGCCCCGAGCGTAATCGTCTTGGTCGCCTCGCCGGGGGCGAGGATCAGCGGGAACCACAGATCGTTCCAGATCGGGATCATGGTGAAAACGGCGACGGTGGCCAAAGCCGGACGCACCAGCGGAAAGACCAGCCGGAAGAATATCTTGTACTCGCTGAGCCCGTCTATTCGGCCGGCATTCTTGAGGTCGTCGGAGACCTGACGCATGAACTCGGCAAGGATGAAGATCGAGAGCGGCAGGCCGGAGGCGGTATAGACCAGGATCAGCGCCCAGAGCGAATTGACGAGGCCGGTCGCCACCATGATCTGCAGGATCGCCACCGTCCCGAGCCGAATCGGGATCATGATGCCGACGGCAAGATAAAGCCCCATCAGCGTATTCAGCTTGAAGCGATACTCGGAGAGCGCGAAGCCGGCCATGGCGCCGAACACCATCACCAGCACCACCGATACGACGGTGACGATGAAGCTGTTGGTGAAATAGAGCGCGAAATTGCCGCGCCCGAAGACTGTGGCATAGCCGATCAGCGAAAAGGTCGAGGGCAGGGGCGGCATCACCGGCTGGTTGAAGATGGCCGCCCGGGTTTTGAACGAATTGAGGATCACCACCAGCACCGGCGCGAGCGCGATGATGGTGTAGGTGAGAAGGATTGCGTGCGAGAGGACGCTGCGGGTGAGGGAATTGCGGGCCTGGCTCATCTCTGCCTCAGAACTGGTAGCGGCGCAGACGATTCTGCACGGTGAAGAGATAGATGCAGACGCCGCCGAGAATGATCAGGAACATCACGGTAGCCACGGCCGAACCCATGTTCTGGTCGCCCTGCTGCAATTGCATGCCGAAGAATGTCCGATAGAGGAACGTACCGAGCAGGTCGGTGGAAAAGTTCGGTCCCGCCGCCGCGGTCTGCGCCACATAGACCAGATCGAAGGCGTTGAAATTGCCGACGAAGGTCAGGATCGAGATGATACCGAGTGTCGGCAGGATCAGGGGCAGCTGGATTTTCCAGAACTGGTTCATGCCCGTGATGCCGTCACATTCGGCCGCCTCCAGCACCTCGTCGGGAATGGACAGCAGGGCCGCATAGACCAGCATCATCGGCACGCCGACATACTGCCAGACCGAGATCAGGCTCAACGTGGTGAGCGCGTACTGCTCCTTGCCGAGCCAGGGCTGGAAGAACTGCCCGGCGTGGAAGAACTTCATGATCGTGGGCGTGACGCCCCAGATCGGCGACAGCAGCAGTTTCCAGACGAAGCCAACGATGACGAAGGACAGAATTGTCGGGATGAAGATCGCGGTGCGGTAGAAGCCACGGAGCCGCAGGGTCGGGTTGCTGAGCAGCGCGGCAAGCAGGATGCCAAGCGGGTTCTGCACCAGCATGTTGATCAGGAAGAAATAGATATTGTTGCGGAACGCGTTCCAGAAGCCGCTGGACCAGCGTGGATCGGTGAACAGCGTCACGAAATTGCCGAGGCCGATGAAAGCACGGTTGGTGATGTCGCCCGTCATCGTCGATTGCTGCAAGGTTCCCAGCAGCGGGATGATCATCAGCAGGGAATAAATGAGCACGGCCGGCGCGAGGAATACGGCGATGTGCCAGCGGATCGGCTTGCGTTGCTTGCTCGTCGCATCTGCCATTCGTACATGCCCTCTGAATTCAGAGCGGGACTGAGAAAGGTGTACCCCACCTTTGCAGTTCGACCGCGCGACAATAGTCAAGTTACACAAAGGCCGGGTCGCAGCAAAGTGCGGCCCGGCCCGGTATTCAAGTGAGCTTACTTGGCCGGCTTGTACCAGCTGTCGAGACCAGCCTGCAGCTTCTGGGCGGCGGCTTCCGGCGTCTGGGTGCCGTTGATCACGTTCGCCGAAGCGGTCCAGGTGTCGTTCTCGAGGTTCGGAGTTCCGCGCGACAGGATCTGGTAGGTCGAGCGGATGGTCGACTTGCAGCTGTTGCGCCAAGCGACGAACTGCTGGGCGATCGGGTCCTTGACCTTGACCTCATGGCTGGAGAGCGAGAAGAAGCCCGGCAGCGCGTTGGAGTAGAGGGCCGCGAACTCGTCCGAAGCCACCCAGGTCATGAAGGTCTTGGCAGCTTCCATGTTCTTTGAAGCGGCGTTGATGCCCATGGCAATATCGACGTGGTCGGAGATGTAGCACTCGTCACCGGCCTTCGCCACCGGCGGCGGGAACGCTGCCATCTTCAGGTCGGGGTTCTTCTCGAAGCTTGTGATTGCCCACGAACCGGCTGGGTAGATTGCGGCGCGGCCGTTCTGGAACAGATTGGTCGAGTCGGAATCGCTCTGCGACTCGAAGCCGTCAGCCAGGTACGGCTTCCACTTGGCGAGTTCCTTGAACGGAGCAACCCACTGCGGATCGGTCAGCTTCTGCGTGCCGGCGATCAGTGCCTTGCGGCCTTCTTCACCCTTCCAGTAGTTGGGACCGATGTTCTGGTAGCCCATCGTGGCGGCTTCCCACTGGTCATGGGTGCCCAGGTCGAGCGGAATATAGGTGCCGTCGGCCTTGATCTTGTCGAGGTCGGCGTAGAACTCGTCCATGGTCTTGGGCGGTGCAGTGATGCCGACCTTGTCGAAGGCATCCTTGTTATAAATGAAGCCGTGCAACACGGATGCCATCGGGACGCAGAACGCCTGCTTGCCATCATCGGTCGACCAGGCGACCTTGGCGGTCGGCGAGAAGTTTTCCATGCCCGGCAGGCTGGTCACATCGGCCAACTGGCCGGCCTTGAACAGCGCCAGCGAAGCGTCGAACGGACGGCAGGTGATGATGTCGCCGGCGCTGCCGCCCTGCAACTTCGAGCGGACAGCGGCGTCGTACTGCGTCGAATCCGAGGGAGCGAACGTCACCTTGATATCGGGATGCTCTTTCATGAACACCGGCAGGATCGTGTCCTGCCAGATCGGCAGATCGTCGGGGCGCCAGCTTTCGATGGTCAGGTTCGACGCGGCGAATGCCGGCGCGAGCCCGGTGCCGACCGCCAATGCCGCAGTTGCCAGCATCAGCTTGATATGAAGACGTGTCATCATGAAGTCCTCTCTGTTGCCCGCCATTTGAGATGGCGGTTTTAAGTTGTCTACTGTGCCGCGGCGGCAAGCTCTGCCAGCGCCGAGCGCACATTCCCCTTAGTCCGACCGAGAACCGCCTCGGCTGCCGCCCGGTTTTTTGCACCGGCTGCGATCAGGATGGCGGGTTTGACCTCGCCCTCCGATTCCTTGAGCGCCGCGGCCGCGATATCGGCGCCAACGCCCGTAATCCTGGCAATGATGCGCTGCGCGCGCTGGCGCAGTTTTTCATTATCGGCGCGCACATTGACCATCAGCCCGTCATGGACATGGCCGAGCCGCACCCCGATCAGCGTCGAAAGCATATTGAGCGCCGCTTTTTGCGCCGTGCCCGCCCCCATGCGCGTGGACCCGGAAATCACTTCCGGCCCAGCCTCGAGCAGAATTCTGACATCGGCGCTGCCGAACAGCGGCGCGCCAGGATTTCCGGCGATCCCGATGGTGACGGCGCCCGCCGCCTTGGCGGCGGCAAGTCCGGCGACTGTGTAGGGAGTCGAGCCACTGGCCGAAGTCGCGATGACGCAGTCGGCCGCGCTGATTTTCGCGTCCGCAACGTCGCTTCGCGCCAGATCCTCATTGTCCTCGTCGGTGCCGGTGAGATTGCGGGTGATGGCCTCGCCGCCGGCGAACAGCAACAGGATGCGGTCGCGCGCCACGCCATAGGTCTGCGGAATTTCCAACGCATCGCCAAGCGAGATCAGGGCAGGGCTGCCCGATGCCAAATAAATCAGCCTGCCGCCCCCTGCGAGCTTTTCAGCCCCCAGCCGCGCGCCTTGCGAAAGTGCGGGAATCGCCGCTTTCACCGAAGCGACCGCGCGCTGCTGGCCTTCGAGGATCGCGCCGAGAATGTCGTCGTCTTGCCAGGTATCGAGTCCAAGGTAGCGCGTTTCGGCACTCTCGGTGGCGGGCAATGGGGATTGCACGCTCATGCGACACGCCTCGCGAAATGTGGTTCTAGTTCGGCGTTGCGACGTGCCATGCAATTCCCTCCGATCCATGCATAATGCCAAAAAAATACCACTTGTCTAGGGCGTGCTTATTAATTTGTCACCGCACATGCAAGACGGGCCGAGGAATGCTGTCACATTGCCTCGAAACTCGTCGCTGTTCCACTGGGTGCCAACACTTTGCGTTTGGCAAATGGTAGTTTATTGGTATTGTAAACAGGCAAGCGCTTCCCCGCCGGAGACCCCTGGCGTTCGGTGCGCCACCGGCCCGTTGCCGGCGTGCGGGACAGATCGATGGTTGAAAGTTCGCCCAACATCTTCGCCGAAGACCCGGTGGTACTGCCGCCGGGCGGACCGCTCTATCTACAGTTGAAGCGCTGGATCGAGGATGCGGTGCACAGCGGCGCGATCAAGCCGGGCGAGGCGCTGCCCTCGGAGCGCGACCTCGCGATAAAGGTCGATGTCTCGCGGGTGACCGTGCGCAAGGCCGTGCAGCACCTGGTCCGCGACGGGGTGCTGATCCAGCGGCACGGCTCGGGCACGTTCGTGGCGCTGCCGCACCAGCGTGTCGAGCAGTCGCTCTCGCAACTGACCTCGTTCACCGAAGACATGGCGCGTCGCGGCATGGCCGTGCGCTCGATCTGGCTCGATCGCGGGGTTTATGCGCCCTCGCCGGAAGAGACCATCGTGCTCGGCCTCTCATCGACCGAGGGCGTGGCGCGCATCTCGCGGCTGCGCCTTACCGGTGATACGCCGCTGGCGGTGGAGCGGGCTTCGCTCTCGTCGCGCATCCTGCCCGATCCGGAGCAGGTGTCCAGTTCGCTCTATACGCACCTCGAAAAGGCCGGCAATCGCCCGGTCCGCGCCATCCAACGCATTCGCGCCGCAAATCTGGGCGAAGACGATGCCAAATTGCTCGATGTCGCCGTGGGCTCTGCCGGGCTCAATATCGAGCGGATTTCCTATCTCGCCTCGGGCCGGGTAATCGAATTCACCCGCTCCATCTATCGCGGCGATACCTATGATTTCGTCGCCGAATTGCGGCTGGGCGACCAGCCTATCCTTACCGGAAGCCAAAAATGACCGATACAACCCACATGCGCCGCGAAATCGAGGAAATCCCCGAGGCGGTGGAGCGCTTCCTCCGCGAGAGTGGGGAGAGCTTGGCCAAGGCCGGCGCCGCGCTGCGCGAGAAGAACCCGGCCGTTATCGTCACCATCGCTCGCGGTTCGTCCGACCACGCCTCGGCATTCCTGAAATACGCCATCGAACTGACCGCCGGCGTTCCCGTCGCTTCGATCGGACCGTCAGTGATGTCGATCTATGGGCGGGAACTCAAGCTCGGACAGGCTGCCGCGATTGCCATCTCCCAGTCGGGCATGAGCCCCGATATCGTGGCGCTGGCCCAGTCTGCCCGCAAAAGTGGTGCGCTGAGCTTTGCCGTCACCAACACCCCGCAATCGCCGCTGGCCGACGCATCCGATTTCACCATCGATCTACGCGCCGGGCCCGAACAGAGCGTTGCCGCGACCAAGACCTTCGTCTCCTCGGTAGTCGCTGGGTTGGCGCTGCTCGGGCATTGGACCGAAAATCGCGAATTGCTGACGGCGATCGATCAATTGCCGGGCGCCTTGTCGAAGGCCATCGGTTGCGATTGGTCTGCCCTGGCCCAGGCGCTCGACGGCCACCAGTCGCTCTACGTGCTCGGCCGCGGCCCGGCACTGGCCATCGCCAGCGAAGCGGCGCTGAAATTCAAGGAGACCTGCGGCATTCACGCCGAAGCCTATAGTGCCGCCGAAGTCTTGCACGGCCCGGTCCGCATCGTCGGCGCCGGCTATCCGGTGCTGACGCTCGCCGCGCGCGATGCGGCCGAACCGTCGGTAGTCGAAATGACCGACCGGCTAGCCGGGCTCGGTGCTATCGCTTTCATCACCTCGGGTCGTGCGACTGCGGCGAATGCGCTGCCCTTCGCCGTCACCGGCCACCCCATCACCGATGCGCTGGCGCTGATCGTTTCGTTCTATGGATTCGTGGAAGCGCTGTCGCGCCGACGCGGCTTCAATCCCGACCGCCCTCCCAATCTGAAAAAGGTCACAGAGACAGTATGAGCCAGACAACGGCCTATACCGGTGCCCGCATCTTCGACGGTGCGCAGTGGCATGACGACTCCGCGCTGCTGGTCGAGGCTGGAATCATCACGGCTATCGTCGCCATCGATGCCGTGCCGGCCGATACGATCCCAATCCGGCTCGCCGGCGGGATTCTGGCCTCCGGTTTCATCGACCTCCAAGTCAATGGCGGCGGCGGCGCGCTTCTGAACGAAAGGCCCGACCTCGACGGCATCCGCACCATCTGCGACGCGCATCTGCCATTCGGCACGACGGCGCTGCTGCCGACTCTGGTGACCGATACCCCCGAAATCACTGCGCGCGCCATCGCCGCGGGGCAGCAGGCCGCGGCGCGCAACCTGCGCGGTTTTCTCGGGCTGCACCTCGAGGGGCCGCACCTGTCGGTCGCCCGCAAGGGTGCGCACGATCCGGCGCTGATCCGGCCAATGACCGATGTCGACCTCGCAAATCTGATCGCCGCGCGCAAAACCCTGCCGAACCTGCTGACCACCGTCGCGGCCGAAACCGTGACCCCGGCGCAAATCGCCCAACTCACCGCCGCCGGCATCGTCGTCAGCATCGGTCATTCCAACGCCGGTTTTGCCCAGGCCAACGCTGCCGCCGCGGCAGGCGCATCAATGGCAACGCACCTTTTCAACGCCATGTCGCAGATCGGCAATCGGGAACCCGGCGTGGTGGGCGCGGTGCTCGCCACCGGCCAGCTATCCGCCGGTCTTATTGCCGACGGCATCCATGTCGATCCGGCAACCATCGGCATCGCGCTACGCGCCAAGCTTGGACCCGGCCGCATCTTTCTCGTCACCGACGCCATGTCGCCCACCGGCACTGACATGAAGGATTTCATGCTCAACGGCCGCCGCGTGCATCGCAGTGAGGGCGCGCTGCGCCTCGGTGACGGCACGCTCGCCGGCGCCGATCTGACCATGATCGAGGCCATCAGCTACATGCACGGCACGATTGGCCTGCCGCTGAACGAAGCGCTGCGCATGGCGACGCTTTATCCCGCGCAAGCCATGGGGATCGCGGCGCGTTACGGCCATCTGGGGCAGGGTGCAGTCGCCAATATCGTGCACCTTTCCTCCGCGTTGGGCATCGAGGCCAGCTGGATCTCAGGCGAATTAGCTTATCGTGCTTGAGCGATCCCTGCTATCCTTCCGGGTTTCCAGAGGAGGGGCGGATGAAGATCGGAGTACTGGGCACAGGGGTTGCCGGGCAAGCAATCGCAGGAAAGCTGCAGTCGCTGGGCCATGACGTGATGATGGGCGGGCGCTCAGCCGACAACGAGAAGGCCGTGGCCTTCAAGGTACGTGCCGGCGGCCGCGCCGGTGCCTTCTCTGACGCCGCAGCGCATGGCGACGTGCTGTTCAATTGCACGCGTGGCGACGCGACGATCGACGTGCTGCATCAGGCCGGCGAGGCCAATCTTGGCGAGAAGGTTCTGATCGACGTCGCCAACCCATTGGATTTCTCCAAGGGCTTTCCGCCGACCCTGACCATCGCCAATACCGATTCGCTAGCGGAGATGATCCAGCGTGAGTTTCCTGCCGTAAAGGTCGTAAAGACCCTCAATACAGTCACCGCTTCGATCATGATCGAGCCGAAAAAACTGCCCGGCGCGCATTCGGTGTTCCTTTCGGGCAATGACGCGGCGGCGAAGGGCAGGGCGCGCGACTTCCTCGTTGCGTTCGGCTGGACGTCCATCATCGATCTCGGCGACATCACCAGTGCACGCGGCCCCGAGCAATTGCTGCCGCTCTGGATTCAGCTTTACCGCGCCCTCGGCACCGCAGAGTTCAACGTGGCGGTGATCAAGGTCTGACCCCAATTCGACCTCGCCTTTCCGTTTTCCGGCGTCGTGACCTCACACAGGCGCCAGCGGCTGGTGCGGCTCGGGTGGCAGCAACACGGCTATCGCATCGCCGGGCCGCACGGTTCCGCCGGCAATGACAATGCTCATCACCCCCGCCTTCCGCACCAGTGCGCCATCCGGGGCCCGTTCGACGACCTGGGCCAGAAGCCCCGGCGCGAATGCCTCGATCTGCGCGCAGGGATTGCGCAGGCCGGTGATCCCGATCACCGCGCCGGCCCCGATCTGCAGCCGCGTTCCCGTCGGCAGCGCCAGGATATCGAGCCCGGCGGTGGTGATGTTTTCGCCCATGTCGCCGGGTCGCACGGCAATGCCTGTTGCGGCGACGGCGGCGAACAACTCGCTATGGATAAGGTGCACCTGCCGCAGGTTCGGCCGCGTCGGATCCTTCGCAACGCGCGAGCGATGCTTGACCGTTGCACCCGCATGCGCGTCGCCTTCGACGCCATGGCCGGGAACCAACACGATCTCGGCGAGCACCTGCTTGGAGAAGCGGTGAATCGGGCTGCTGCTGACGGAGACGACGGTGGGTACCACTGGTTTAGCTCTCGTAGTTCTTGCCGGTCACAGTAAAGGCGACAGCGTCCCGTTATGTTCAAGGTATTCTTTGGTGGCCGACTTCTGTGCCCGGGCCAGCAACGGCAGCCGAATTAACATATTGTTTACGGGACTTAACCGGCCGTTTCCAACTGTGTGTCGATTCTGCAACATCCGCATTGGAACCATGCCTTGATTGATGTGGCGTTGTTGCGTCGGGGCAGGACCTCAGTAATGTGGCTAATGCGAATCCATGCATGGGATCGTTTGTCGGTCGCAGCGCGACGGCAACACACTATACCACTTGAGTGTGGTCGCGTTTCGACAAACCGCCGGATCCTCCGGCACTAAAGACTGACTTTGGATGTCAATAATGAAAATCAGGAGC
>JAQGKB010000002.1 GCA_028290345.1 Hyphomicrobiales bacterium
TCGCCGAAACATTGGCGCCGGCAAGCGTAGCGACCCGCCGCACGGTGACGTCGTCGAGATTTGCCGCGTGGCAAAGCAATTGCTCGCAGGAATCCAGAAGCCGCTGTGCTGTCGCGCCGCCCGATACCATGGGTTGCCCTGTCATGCGGAAACCAGCGGCCGCGACAATCCGTCCGCCTCCGGCTACGATCCCATTCAACAGGCCGCCGGTGACACTGGCGTGACAGCTCTCGTCTAATAGTGTGGGCGAATGGATCTCATGCCCGTCAGGGCAGGCGTCGCACCGGCGTGGAACGGACCGCGCGGGCGATCGGCCTTAGCCAGCCGTGGCAAACCAAGTCGGGTGCACGGGCGTTCCGGAAGGAATGATGCAGCGCCGCTTCGAGTTGCCTCGGCTGCGGGGCTGGCGCACTAGCGCCATCCGAGGGCGGGGGCGACGTGGGTCAGGACTGCCTCGATGACATGCGCGTTGTAGTCGACGCCGAGCTGGTTGGGGACCGTCAAGAGCAGCGTATCGGCTTCGGCGATGGCCTCGTCCTTCGCCAATTGCTCGATGAGAACGTCGGGCTCGGCGGCATAGCTGCGACCGAAGATTGCTCGTGTTTTCTCGTCGATGAAACCGATATTGTCCTCGCTTTCGTCCCCTCGTCCGAAGTAGGCGCGGTCCATGTCGTTGACCAGTGCGAAGATGCTCCGGCTGACGGACACCTGGGGCTCGCGCTGGTGGCCGGCTTCTTTCCATGCCTGCCGGAACGCCCGGATCTGTTCAGCCTGCTGGACGTGGAACGGCAGTCCGGTTTCGTCGGTCTTGAGCGTGGAACTCTGCAGGTTCATCCCCATCTTGGCCGCCCAGACGGCGGTTGAGTTCGAGCTGGAACCCCACCAAATCCGCTCCAGCAAGCCCTCCGAATGCGGCTCGATACGCAAGGCGCCGGGCGGATTGGGAAACATTGGGCGCGGGTTGGGCTGCGCAAAGCCTTCGCCACGCAACACGTCAAGCAGGACCTCGGTGTGCTGCCTTGCCATGTCGGCATCGGAGCCGCCGTCGGGCGGCAAGTAGCCGAAGTAGCGCCAGCCATCGATGACCTGCTCGGGTGATCCGCGGCTGATACCCAGCTGCAGGCGACCACCCGAAATAATGTCGGCCGCGCCTGCGTCTTCGGCCATGTACAGCGGGTTCTCGTATCGCATGTCGATGACCGCTGTGCCGATCTCGATGCGGCTGGTCTTGGTGCCAATTGCCGCCAATAGCGGAAATGGCGAGGAAAGCTGGCGGGCGAAGTGATGCACGCGGAAGTAGGCTCCGTCGGCGCCCAGTTCTTCGGCGGCGACGGCCAGGTCGATGGACTGCAGGAGCGCATCAGACGCCGACTGCGTCTGCGACTGTGGCGAGGGCGTCCAGTGTCCGAACGAGAGGAAGCCGATCTTTTTCATGGAACCCGGATTTTGGTTGTGAGACGTTTGCCGTCACTGTCATGCAAGGGATCAATTAGATCAACGCCTGTGGACGGCTGTCATAATACGCCGTTGGGGAGTTTCGGTCACGCCATATCCGCCAGCATTCCGCTCGCGGAGCTGAATTTCCGGGAGGGAAGCTGGAGGCAGTCTACTCGCCCGACGCTGATTTAGCTCCGAGGGCGTACATTGTAACATTGCTCGCCGAGAGCCATATCAATGCCAGCTGTACTTTACCGTATTGCCGGCTCGAAAATTGCCGGTCGAACAAACCCAAAACAATGGAAACGAGGCTCAGCGATGTTCGAAATCGACTACAACGCCTCTGCAGAGATTTTCGGCCAAAAGCGGAGTGGCCGCAAAGGACAACTCTTCTATAAGCGCTTCAGCACTGTTGCGTCAGCCCTGAAGTTTGTCGTCGAGGACCTTTCAGAAAAAGTGACGAACGTTTGGCTGGAGATCGACGAAGAACGCTTCGAAAGCGTCGCGATACGAAAATTCTATGACTCGGATAGTTACCCACTCACGCGCATGCCTCGCGCAACCGCCGTCAAAACCGCCGGTTCCCTAACCCCTCATTGAATGTAGGACGCTGTTGATTGGTCCCGCGTGCCGCTGACATGGCCGAGCAAAACAATGAAGGCACGGTGTTGCCACCGCGCCTCCGAAATATCGGCCGATTGTCTGGACGTTAGTAGTCCATACCGCCGCCGCCCGGCATGGCCGGAGCTGCGTCTTTTGGGGCCTCGGCAATCATGGCTTCGGTGGTGATCAGCAGGCCAGCGACCGAAGCCGCGTCCTGCAAGGCAGTGCGAACGACCTTTACGGGATCGATGATGCCCATCTTGATCATGTCGCCGAATTCGCCGGTCTGGGCGTCGTAGCCATAGGTGTCGCTGGCATTCTCGAGGATCTTGCCGACAACGACCGAACCTTCGCCGCCCGAGTTCTGGACGATCTGCCGGATCGGCTCTTGCAGGGCGCGGCGGACAACGCCGATCCCGGCCTGTTGGTCAGCGTTCGCGCCCTTCACTGTCAAGGCAGAAGACGCTCGCAGCAAAGCCACGCCACCACCGGCAACGATGCCTTCTTCAACGGCGGCGCGGGTCGCATTGAGCGCGTCGTCGACGCGGTCCTTGCGTTCCTTGACTTCGATTTCAGAGCCGCCGCCGACATTGATCACCGCAACGCCACCGGCGAGCTTGGCAAGGCGTTCCTGCAGCTTTTCCTTGTCGTAGTCCGAAGTGGTCTCTTCGATCTGCGACTTGATCTGGCCAATGCGCGAGTCGATGTCGGCCTTCTGGCCGGCGCCGTTGATCACGGTGGTGTTTTCCTTGGTGATCTCTACCTTCTTGGCAGTGCCGAGCATGTCGAGGGTGACGTTTTCGAGCTTGATGCCGAGGTCTTCGGAGATGACCTGGCC
>JAQGKB010000032.1 GCA_028290345.1 Hyphomicrobiales bacterium
GTCCCAATCGAGGTGGATGACGCGGGCCGCGCCGAACTCCTCGACAAAATCGACCGTCGCGGAGAACGTGCCCGGGCCGGCGGCGGACGCAAGGCTCAGCGCCTCGGGGCGAATGCCGAACACCACCTTTTGCCCGGCCAGATCCTTGCGGTCCAATTGCAGGGCATTGGATTTGTCGTTGCGGATCATGAAGGCGCCATCGGCATCGATGGAGCCTTCGATCAGGTTCATTGGCGGCGAGCCGACGAAGCCGGCGACAAAGCGGCTGGCAGGCCGGTTATAGACTTCGGACGGGGTGCCGACCTGTTCGACAAAGCCACCGCGCATGACGATCAGCCGATCGGCCAGCGTCATCGCTTCCGCCTGATCGTGGGTGACGAAAACGCTGGTGGTGCCGAGCTGGCGGTGTAGGCGGCGGATTTCGGCGCGCATCTGGACGCGCAGTTGCGCATCGAGATTGGAGAGCGGCTCGTCGAAGAGAAAAACCTTGGGTTGGCGAATCATGGCGCGGCCCATGGCGACGCGTTGGCGCTGGCCGCCCGAAAGCGTCATCGGCTTGCGATCGAGGAACGCCTCGAGCCCGACCGAGCGCGCCACCTCGGTCACCCGCGCCAGCCGTTCGGCCTTTGGCATGCCAGCGACCTTCAGTGAATAGCCGATGTTCTGGGCCACGCTCATGTGCGGATAAAGCGCATAATTCTGGAACACCATGGCGCAGCCGCGTTCGCGCGGCTCGAGTTGGTTGACCACTTTGCCGTCGATGGCGATTTCGCCGCCACTGATGGCTTCGAGGCCCGCGATCATGCGCAGCAGCGTCGATTTCCCGCAGCCGGACGGCCCGAGGATGACGACGAACTCGCCGGAGTTGATCTCGAGGTCGATGCCATGCACCACGGCATTCTTGCCGTAGGTCTTCTGCACGCCTCGGATGGAGATGGGAGCCATTGGAGTAGTCCTTTCATTTTTCCGTAGCGACGAGGCCGCGTACGAAGAAGCGCTGGGTCAGCGCAACGACGACGAGAGGCGGCAGCATCACGATAAGGGTGGCGGCCATCGCGATATTCCACTCGGGAATGCCGTTCTCGCCGGGGATGACCTCGCGCAGGCCAACGACGGCAACGCGGTGCGCTGCATCGGTGGTGACGAGCAGGGGCCAGAGATATTCATTCCACGCCCACACGAACATGATGGTGAACAAGGCCGCCATGTTGGTGCGCGACAGCGGCAGCAGGACGTCGATGAAGAAGCGGATCGGGCCGGCGCCATCCATCTTCGCCGCTTCCACCAGTTCGTCGGGAAGAGTGAGGAAGAATTGGCGGTAGAGGAAGGTGCCGGTCGCGGTGGCGACGAGCGGCAGGATCAGCCCCGGATAGGAGTCGAGCAGACCCCATTGCAGGTTCAGTTGCACGCCGGAGACCTGCGCAATCAGCCAGGAAATACCGGTGACATCGAGGATGGACTGGTACGGGAGCAGCGCGTTCGCCGCCACGGCATAGGTCGGAACGATGCGCACTTCCAGCGGCAGCATCAGGGTGATGAAGATCAGCCAGAAGATCAGGAGCCGGCCGCGATAGCCGAAATAGACGATCGAATAGGCCGAAATGGCCGAGATCACCACTTTGCCGACGGCCACGCCGACGGCAAAGACCAAGCTATTGATGAGCTTGGTACCGAAATCGGCGCGGTTCCAGGCCTCGGCCATGTTCTTGAAGAAGTCATGCCCGGGCCAGAGCGGCATCGGCACCTGGTTGACGGTATAAAGATCGTGCGTCGAGGCGATGAACACCACGACGAACGGCGTCAGAGACACGATCAGGCCGAGCAGCAGCAGTACCTGCGTCAGCAGATCGATCCAGGGAGTGCGTTCAACCATGGCTCGGCCCTTACTTGTAATGAACGCGGCGTTCGATAAAGCGGAACTGCACGAAGGTCAGGGCAACCACGAGCAGCATCAGGATGATGCTCTGGGCGGCGGCGCCGGAATAATCGAGGCCTTTGAAACCGTCGAAATAGATCTTGTAGACCATCAGGTTGGTGGCGCGGGCCGGACCGCCCTGGGTCATGATGTCGACGATGCCGAAAGAGTCCTGAAAACTGTCGGTGAGATTGAGCACCAGCAGGAAGAACAATGTCGGGGTCAGTAGCGGCAACTGGATGTCGCGCATGCGGCGCAGCACCCGCGCGCCATCCATGGCGCCGGCTTCGATCAGCGAGCGGGGGATGCCCTGCAGCGCCGCTAGCATGAAAATGAAATTGTAGCCGACATACTTCCAGGCAAAGGCGAAGATGATGGCGGCCAGCGCCTGGTTGCCGTTCACTGTCGGATCCCAGATGCCGGGCCAGAGGTGATTGACGAACGAGATCAGGCCCGCATTGGGCGCCAGCATGAAGCGGAACGCCAGGCCCAGGGCCGGCGCCGCGATGGCATAGGGCCAGACCAGCATGGTGCGATAGATGCGATGCCCGACAAGCTCACGATCGACGAGCAACGCCAGCACCAGCCCTACCCCCATCGAGAGACCGGTCGAAAGGAAGGCGAATACCAGGCTGCGGGCCACCGAGTCCCAGTAGACCTTGTCGCCAAGCACCGCCGTAAAATTCGCGAGTCCAACCCAATCATTGCCGCCGCCCCATGGACGCTGCAACGTAAAGGCCCAGAACACCGCCTGGCCCGCGGGCCAGTAGAAAAAGGTGAAGATCAACAGCAGCTGCGGGACGATGAAGGCGATCCCGATCCACTTGTTGGTAAAGATTGCGCGCTTTTCCATGACCTCGCCCCTGAAATGGATTCGCGGCCGGGCTGTACCCCGGCCGCGACGACCTACTTACAAGCGATCAGGGGAGCGTCTTGCCCTTGTAGGTGGCTTCAAACTTGCGGAGGGCGTCGTTGCCGCGGCCCGCCGCGTCATCGAGACCCTGCTGTACCGAGACGGTGCCGGCGA
>JAQGKB010000044.1 GCA_028290345.1 Hyphomicrobiales bacterium
CGTATCCAGCGTCACCGTCACCATGATCAGCAGCGAAGTGCCGCCGATGAACTGGCTGACGTTGAGTTGGGAATGGATCAACTCAGGAATGAGCGCAACCACCATCAGGTAGATCGCACCTACGCCGGTGATACGGGTCAGCACATAATCGATGTGCTGCGCGGTCCGCTCACCTGGGCGAATGCCAGGAATGAACCCACCGGAACGCTTCAGATTGTCCGCCGTTTCCGTCGGATTGAACACGATCGCGGTGTAGAAGAACGAGAAGAAGATAATCAGCAGGGCAAACAGCGTCAGATACAGCGGCTGGCCGCGGCCGAGCAGCGCCGCCGTCACCTGCAGCCACGTCGGCGAATTGCCCTGTGCGGCAAACGAGGCAATCGTTGCGGGCAGCAGCAGCAGCGACGATCCGAAGATCACCGGGATGACGCCGGACGTGTTCAGCTTCAGCGGCAGGTGCGAGGTATCGCCCTGATACATCTTGTTGCCGACCTGACGCTTTGGATACTGGATCAGCAGCTTGCGCTGCGCCCGCTCAAAGAACACGATCGCGGCGATCACGACGATGGCGAGGACCAGGATGCCGAAGGCCGCAAAGCCCGGCAACGCCCCGGTGCGGCTCAACTCCAGCGTCTGGATGATCGTCGAAGGCAGATTGGCGACAATACCGGCGAAAATGATCAGCGAAATGCCGTTACCGACGCCGCGCGAGGTGATCTGTTCGCCTAGCCACATCAGGAACATGGTGCCGCCTACCAGCGTCACGACGGTCGAGAGGCGGAAGAACCAGCCTGGATGCAACACGACGCCCTGGCTGCCCTCAAGCCCGACGGCAATGCCGTAGGCCTGGACGGCGCAGAACACCACGGCCAGCAGCCGCGTGTACTGGTTCAGCTTGCGGCGGCCGCTCTCCCCTTCCTTGCGCAGCGCCTCAAGGCGCGGCGACGCGGTGGTGATCACCTGCACGACGATCGAGGCAGTGATGTAGGGAATGAGGTTCAGCGCGAAGATCGCCATGCGCTGCACAGCGCCGCCGGCGAACATGTCGAACATGCCGAAAATGCCGGTCGAAGCCTGCTTGAAGGTCTGCGCATAGGCCGACGGATCGATACCCGGAACCGGAATGTAGGTCCCCAGGCGATAAACGAGCAGCGCCCCCAGGGTGAACCAGATGCGCTGCTGCAAAACCTTCGCCTTGGCGAAGGTTGCGAAATTCAGATTTTTTGCAAGCTGCTCGGCTGCGGATGCCATATTCGCTCCTTGAGCTTGAGGCCCAAAACCCCAAGATCGTAATCGTTAATCGTCGCGGGCATGCCTGCGACGATTGCGATCGTGCAACCTTATTCGCTGGCCGCCGGCTTTGCTTCCGGCATATCGACCTTGCCGCCGCCAGCTTCAATAGCCGCAATGGCGCCGGCCGAGGCGTAACCCACTTTGAAGGTCACTTTCTTGGACGTGAACTCGCCACCGGCGATCAAGCGCACGCCGTCCTTGACGCGACGGATGACACCGGCCGCAACCAGGGCCGCCGCGTCGATCACGCCCTTATGGTCGAGCTTACCGCTATCGATATAGAGCTGGATACGATCAAGACGCACGGCGTTGTAATGTTTAGGATTGGGCTTGTTGAAGCCGCGCTTCGGCATACGCATGTGAAGGGGCATCTGGCCGCCTTCGAAGCCGTTGATGGCAACGCCCGAACGCGCAGTCTGGCCCTTGCCGCCGCGACCACCGGTCTTGCCCTTGCCCGAGCCGATGCCGCGACCGACCCGCATACGGATCTTGTTTGCACCGGGATTGTCGCTGAGTTCGTTCAAACGCGTCATTTGCGCAATCCTATTCTTACTTGGCGCCGACAACGCGCACGAGGTGCGGCAGCTTGTTGATCATGCCACGCACTTCCGGCGTGTCCTTCAGCGTCGACTGCTTGCGGATCTTGTTCAGGCCCAACCCGATCAGGGTTGCGCGCTGCGACTTCTCGCGGCGCACCGGGCTTGCAATCTGCTCAACAGTCACTGTCTTGTCAGCCATTCTTTATCTCCGTCCCTGAGCCTGTGGCTCAGATCAAGCTTCAACCGCAGCTTCGCCGCGGCGCGCCTGCAATTCCGATACCTTGAGGCCGCGACGCGCTGCAACCGAACGCGGGCTATCCACCTGCTTCAATGCATCGAACGTTGCACGCACCATGTTGTAGGGGTTCGCCGAGCCCTGGGACTTGGCAACGATGTCGTTGATCCCCAGCGTCTCGAAAACCGCGCGCATCGGGCCACCGGCGATGATGCCGGTACCGGCCGGAGCCGCGCGCAGAACCACCTTGCCGGCGCCGTGACGGCCCGTAACGTCATGGTGCAGCGTGCGAGCTTCGCGCAGCGGCACGCGGATCAGCTGGCGCTTGGCCTGCTCGGTCGCCTTGCGGATCGCCTCGGGAACTTCACGCGCCTTGCCATGACCAAAGCCGACACGGCCCTTCTGGTCACCGACAACGACGAGCGCGGCGAAACCAAACCGCCGGCCGCCCTTGACCACCTTCGCCACACGATTGATGTGGACCAGACGGTCGATAAACTCGCTATCGCGCTCTTGTTGTACGTCTCTCATGGATCTAACCAGTTCTTCTTGTGTCTTGGTGCAGGGCTTAGAAGCTCAGACCGCCTTCGCGGGCTGCGTCAGCCAGGGCCTTGACCCGACCGTGATAGATGTAGGCGCCGCGATCGAAAACCACCTCGCCGACGCCAGCCTTGACGCCGCGTTCGGCAATCAGCTTGCCAATGGCAGCCGCGGCCTCAGCGGTAGCGCCGTTCTTGACGCTTTCCTTGATTTCCTTGTCGATCGTCGAAGCAGCGGCGAGCGTACGGCCCGAAGCGTCGTCGATGATCTGCGCGTAGATATTCTTGTCCGAACGGAACACGCTGAGACGCGGGCGCCCGTTGGCGCGCGACTTGACTGCGCGCCGAACACGGGCCTTGCGGCGGTCCGAACCGTTGTGGGTATGTGCCATCGCTTGCGTCCCTTACTTCTTCTTGCCTTCTTTGCGGGCGATATACTCGCCCACATAGCGAACGCCCTTGCCCTTGTACGGCTCGGGTTTCCGGTACTGACGGATATTGGCCGCCACCTGCCCGACCTGCTGCTTGTCTATGCCCGTAACGGTTACTTCCGTCGGGGTAGCGACCGTCAGGGTGATTCCCGTGGGAGTCTGATAGACAACTTCGTGGCTGAACCCAAGCGAGAGCTTCAGGTCCTTGCCCTGCAGTGCAGCGCGATAGCCCACGCCCTGGATCTGCAGCTTCTTCTCAAAGCCTGCAGTAACCCCGGTGACGAGGTTCTGGATCAGGGCGCGCGTCGTGCCCCAGGCAGCGCGCGCTTCCGTCGTGTCATTGGCCGGCTCGACCACAAGGCCGGCGTCGGTCTGCTTGACGTTGACGATATCCATGAGCGTGATGCTCTGCTCGCCCTTCGGACCCTTCACGCTGACCAAACGGTCGGCGATGGTCACGGTGACGCCGCTTACGGGGGCTACCGGTTTTTTGCCAGTACGGGACATTCTGTTCTACTTTCTTGAGTAATCGTCTAACCGCGTTAGAATACGCGGCAGAGTACCTCGCCACCCAAATTCTGGGATCTTGCTTCATGGTCGGCCATCACGCCCTTCGGTGTCGACAGGATCGACACGCCAAGGCCCGATGCCACGGATGGGATATTCTTGACCGAGGCGTAAACGCGACGGCCAGGACGCGACACACGCTCGATCGTACGGATGACTGGAGTGTTGTCGGAATACTTCAGCTCAATGGCGAACTCGCCCGAACCGTTGTCGTTGCGCGTCTCGGTGTAGCCACGAATGAAGCCTTCCGACTTCAAAACATCCAGCACACGGCCACGCAGCGTCGAAGCCGGGGTCGAAACCACATCCTTGCGACGCATCTGGGCGTTGCGGATGCGGGTCAGCATATCGCCGATCGGATCAGTAAGGCTCATCGTTCTAGTCTCCTTACCAGCTCGACTTGACCAGGCCCGGGATCTGCCCGAGGTTGCCCAGTTCACGCAATGCAATACGGCTCAAACGCACCTTGCGGTAGAACCCGCGCGGACGGCCGCTGAACTCACACCGGTTGCGTACGCGACCCGGGGAAGAATTACGCGGCAGCTCGGCCAGCTTCAGCTGGGCGGCGAACCGCACTTCCAGCGAAGCCGACTGGTCCTTGCTCAACGCCTTCAGTTTCGCGCGCTTGCCGCTGAACTGCTTGACCATCTTGGCCCGGCGCTTGTTCTTCTCGATGGCGCTAGTCTTTGCCATATCGTCCTCTTTTTCGTCGGTTACTGCCGGAACGGGAAGTTGAAGGCCTTCAGAAGCGCACGCGCCTCGTCGTCCGTCTTCGCCGTCGTGCAGATCACGATGTCCATGCCCCAGACCTGATCGACCTGGTCATAATTGATTTCCGGGAACACGATGTGTTCCTTGATGCCCATTGCGTAGTTGCCGTTGCCATCGAACGAATTCGGGTTCAGGCCACGGAAGTCGCGCACGCGCGGCAGGGCAATGTTCACCAAACGGTCAAGAAACTCGTACATGCGCTGGCGGCGCAGGGTGATCTTGACGCCGAGCGGCATCTCTTCACGCACCTTGAAGCCGGCGATCGACTTGCGGGCATGCGTGATGATCGCCTTCTGGCCGGCGATCTTTTCGAGATCGGCCGCCGCAAGCTTCACCTTCTTGGTATCGTTTACCGCTTCACCGACGCCCATGTTGAGCACGATCTTGTCGAGCTTGGGCACTTCCATCGGGTTCTTGTACCCGAATTCAGTGACCAGGCCGGCGCGGATCGCTTCGTCGTACTGGGCGCGCAGGCGCGGAATGTAAGTCGTCTCAGCCATCGATCACGTCTCCGGTGCTCTTGGCGACGCGCGATTTAACGCCGTCTTTGATCACGAAACCGACACGGGTCGGCTTGCCGTCCTTGTCGACGAGCGCCAGGTTGGAAAGATGGATCGGCGCTTCACGCGTGAAAATCCCGGCGTCCTGGCTAGCCGTCTGCTTGGTGTGCTTGCGGATCAGGTTGATCCCC
>JAQGKB010000046.1 GCA_028290345.1 Hyphomicrobiales bacterium
CAATTTTGGCCTGTGGGACCTGCGGCTGGTCAATCCTCGCGATGGCTGGCCCAATGAGCGGGCGATAGCGGCGGCATCGCGGGCCGACCACGTGATCAACAAGGTGCGCGTGTTCGAGACTGTCGAGGCGGCGGTAGCCGACCTCAGCCTGGTGTTTGCAACGACGGCGCGTCGGCGCGACCTGCAAAAGGAAGTGTTCGGGCCCGAAGTCGCGGCACAGCAGCTGGTCTCCCATATTCACGCCGGAGCCGGGGCGGGGCTGCTGTTCGGGCGCGAGCGCTGGGGGCTTTACAACGAAGAGGTGGCGCTGGCCGACGCGATCGTTACCTTACCGGTCGAGACGGCATTCGCTTCGCTCAACATCGCGCAGGCCGTGCTGGTGATGGCCTATGAATGGCGGCGGCAGAGCGATGGCGGGCAGTTGCCATTCACCGGCGCACGCGAGGATCTTGCCAGCAAGGAGGAACTGCTTGGCCTTTTCAGCCATCTCGAGGATGCGCTGGATCGGGCGGGGTTTTTCACCGCGCCGGACAAGCGACCCACAGTGGTCAACAATCTGCGCGCCATGCTCAGCCGCGGGAATTTCTCGGGCCAGGAAGTGCGTACGCTGCGCGGCGTGATTTCGGCGATCGATCGCAAGCACGAGCGGCCCAACCCCAATCGGCAGAAGCCGCAGAAATAAAAGCCAATTGCCTGACGATATTTGGCGGTTCCGGCTTTGACTGCGACGCCATGCCATGGCAATTGATCTGCCATCATGACGACACTTTCAGATGCCGCCGAAGAGCCTCCCAGTTCGCAGGCCCTCAGTTATATCCGTTTCCGTTTTTTCTTTGCTACCACGATCGTTCAGAGTTTTGCCGTCCAGATCATGTCGGTCTCGGTCGGCTGGCAGATTTATGACCTGACGCGTAATCCGCTTTATCTCGGGCTGGTCGGGTTGGCGCAGTTCCTGCCCTCGCTGCTCCTCGTGTTGGTGACCGGGCTGGCGGCGGACCGGTTCAACCGGCGCATGATCATCGCGATATGCCTCGCGACGGAACTGGTCTGCGCCTGCATGCTGTTCGTCACCGCCAACGCTCAAGCCCATGAAATCTGGCCGATCTTCGCGGTTCTGGTGACGCTGGGTCTTGCCAGGGCCTTCTCCAATCCGGCCTCGGATTCGCTGGCGCCAAATCTGGTGCCGGCGGAAGCACTGGCCAATGCGATTACGCTCAACGTTTCCGGCTGGCAGTTGGCCAGCATTCTCGGTCCGGTGCTGGGCGGCCTGCTTTACGGCATCTCGGGCGCAACGGCATACGGCGTGGCGGCGGGGCTGATCGTTATCTCCACCAGTTCGATGCTGCTGATTCCGAAGCCGCCCCAGCGGACCTCGGATCAGGTGACCAGCGTCCAGTCGATGCTGGCCGGATTTCGCTACATCTGGAGCGAAAAGATCGTGCTGGGCGCGATCTCGCTCGACCTCTTCGCCGTGCTGCTTGGCGGCGCGACGGCGATGCTGCCGGTCTTTGCCCGCGACATCCTGGTGACCGGCCCATGGGGCTTGGGGCTGTTGCGCGCCGGGCCGGGCATTGGCGCCACCGTCATGGCGAGCCTGCTGGCGCGCTTCCCGATCCGCGACCATGCCGGCAAGATCCTCTTCGCCTTCGTCGCTGCGTTCGGCTTCTTCACGGTGATCTTCGGCTTCTCCCGGTCGGTCTGGATCGCGGTGCCGGCGCTGACGCTGATGGGCGCTTGCGACATGGTCAGCGTTTCCATCCGCGACACGCTGATGCAATTGTGGACGCCGGACGAGGTGCGCGGCCGGGTGAGCGCGGTAAACCGGGTGTTCATCGGCGCCTCGAACGAACTGGGCGAATTCCGCGCTGGCATCATGGCGGCCTGGCTGGGGGCGGTGACGGCGGTGGTCGTTGGCGGGGTCGGCACGATGCTGGTTGCGAGTATCTGGTCGCGAGCCTTTCCGGGCTTGCGCCAGGCGCGCGTGCTCAACAAGAAGATGGTCTGAGCCGGCGCGGCTTGACTCCGGGCTGTCATCAATCTATCACGCCCGAACCTGTTGACCCCTCGGGGCGATAGGCGCACCCGGGATCTCTCAAAGTGTTGAGGTCTGTCGGCTCGCCGGGCAACCGGAGGGCAAAGGAGGGCGCGGTCCCCATTCTTCGTTTACAAAGGACACGCGATGACGAAGCGCCATTCAGTAAAGCATAAAATCGATCGCCGCTTGGGCGAAAATATCTGGGGTCGGCCGAAGAGCCCGCTCAATGCGCGTGCCTATGGCCCCGGCCAGCACGGCCAGCGCCGCAAGGGCAAGACTTCGGACTACGGCCTGCAGCTTCGCGCCAAGCAGAAGCTCAAGGGCTATTACGGCTCGATCACCGAGAAGGCATTCAAGCGCCTGTACTCGGAAGCCGCCCGCATCAAGGGCGACACCGGCGAGAAGCTGATCGGCCTGCTCGAGAGCCGCCTCGACGCCATCATCTACCGCGCCAAGTTCGTGCCGACCGTGTTCGCAGCCCGCCAGTTCGTCAGCCACGGCCACGTGCTGGTCAACGGCAAGCGCGTCAACATCCCGTCCTATCAGGTCAAGGTTGGCGACAAGGTCGAACTGCGTGAAAAGTCGCGCCAGCTGGGCATCGTGCTCGAGGCCGTGCAGCTCGCGGAACGCGATGTGCCCGATTACATCGAAGTTGATCACGCCAAGCTCAGCGCCATCTACGCCCGCATCCCGACCCTTTCGGATGTGCCGTACCCGGTGCAGATGGAACCCAACCTGGTGGTGGAATTCTACTCCCGCTAAGGTTTCAGTCGATCATCGAATTGGAAAAGGCCGTCCCTCGGGGCGGCCTTTTTGTTTGGGAGCGGGCTTTGGGAAGAAGACTGGATTGCCCGGTCATCCGGGCAATCCTG
>JAQGKB010000058.1 GCA_028290345.1 Hyphomicrobiales bacterium
AAGGATGCGGGCCAGTTCCAGCCGGCCGCGGTCGCCACCCAGCAAGTATTCGGTTGCACTCATAGCTGCGTCCGATTGCGCCGGATTGAGCTGCGGCCGCGTCTGCGGCCCGGAGATCTTGCCGGCCGTCAGCACGGCATCGAGCCGCCGGCTCTGGCTGTCGAACGCGGCATTCTCGATGTTCCACGGCCCAATGCTGATCGCCAGCAGCGCAATCGCCGCAATGGCCGGGATCAGCCGAATGTCGCCCCGGTGCGCGAGGTAAACCAGCGTCACCACCGCCGCCCACAGACCGCCCGCGACGAGCCCCACCCGGTCTGGCGTCAGCCCATAGGCGTCGATCCGCGTCCACAGCGCGATCGCGAACAGCGCCAGCGGCAGCACAGTCAGCGCGAACCACCAGCGACGGAACAGGCGCACCAGCATCCGGCCGCGCATAAAGGGCGGGTGCAGCACCAGGAAAGTCGCAGCCCCGGTGAGGGTGAAACCCATCACCATCCAGCCCAGCATCCCCTGCGGCAACGTCCGCGTGGCCGCGATCTGAACCACATAGGCCAAGAGGATCGCCGCATAGGCCAGCAGCAGCGGAGCAAGGATGAACTGGCCGAGAAAACCGATGGCCCGCGACAGGAAGTCGGGCTCGTCCAAGGCCTTGGTATCGAAATCGCCCAGCCGCGGAATGGTGGTGAACCAATAGAGCGGCGCGAAGAACGCGGCGATGATCGGCAACACCCATTTGTAGAAGATTTCGCCATTGGCGAAGCCAAAAAGGATGGCCAATGAACGCTCGATAGCGAAAATTCCCAAAAGGATCAGCCCGAACGCCGCGCCGGCAATGATGGCCGTGGTCACCGCGCGATGGTTGAGCCACCAGAAGCGGTTCTGGTTGTTTTCGCGCGCCTCGCCGCGTCCGACCTCGGTAAAGCCCAAGACCGAGAGCCAGAGAAACCCGGCGATCGGCATCAGATACGGAATGAACCAGTTGTTGTCCCTGACCTGAAACAGCGCAACCACAACAAGCGGCACCACATAGGTGAGCACGAAGCCAGTGGCCCGCAGTGTGGGCCGGCTCTCCTGGAACAACGTCCCCGCCAGCGAGAACACGGCGCCGGTCGCAAGCCCGGCGCAAAGCAGGCCCCATACGGTTTCATTCTCGGCGAGAAGATCATTGGTTCCCGCCACGAGAATCGCCGTGGCGCAAGCCGTCAGCAGGATGGCAAAGGGGAAGCGCTTGAAAGTTGCGGCGGCATCGGGCGCCAGTCGCTCGAGCAAAAGCTTGATATCCATGAGGGCCCCCTACCCGTTACGCCAGCTCCACCAGGTGAGGAGGGCGATCTTGCGCCAGTCGGCAAGCTCCGGAGGTGGCCCGAAGGGCTGCCGTTCCGCGCTCTCGATCTGTGCAAGCTGGGATCGCAATAGGGCAGTGAAACTGAACGCGCGATGAAGCTGCCGCGGCAGCGCCACAATCGCCGCATCGGCCTTGTCGAGATGCTCGCGCGCCATATCCTGCAACTGGCCGCGGGCGGCCAGCAGCCCCTCGCTCACCGTGCCGGAGAATACTTCGCGCTCGCTGACGCCGTTCGCCGCAAGCACCGACCACGGCAGGAAAATCCGGCCCTGCGCCGCGTTGAAGCCGAACGCCGCGACGTGCCCGATAAGCGCATGCGCCACACCCAGATGACCCGCCGCATCGCCGGTCTCCACCGGTTCCCCCTTGTTGAGGATCATGGCGGCCAGTTGATAGAGCACCGACACGGTCTCGCCGGCATAGCCCTCGAAGGTCGCAAGGTCGGGCATCGGATCGTGGTAGAGATCAAAACGCCGTGCATCGATCAGGCGCAGCAGCGGCGCCGATGGCAGGTTGAAGCTGGCGATCGCTCCGAGCAATGCATCGGCCAGCGGGTTTTGCCGCACTGCGCCATGCCCCTCACCCGAAAGCGCATCCACCCACCACTGCAGGCGGATTTCGCCCATGGTCGGCTCTTTGGCCCGCTCGCGCACCGAGGCGACATCGGCGTTGAACGCATAAAGCGCCTGGAGCGCGTTACGCGCCTCGCCCGAAACCAGCAGGCTGGCGAAATAGCGATCGCGGTCGTGGGTCTTCAGGTATTCGGCCGCATGCACAAAGCTTGCGGCGCGATCCGGTTCGCTCATCGCCCGCGCTCGATGGCGATCAGCGCTGCGCCCACCGAGCGCTTTTCGCCGAACAGCACGTTGTAGGTACGCACCGCCCCGCCGGTCGCCACCGCCTCGACGATGACGTTGCGCTCGCGAAACGCCGCCCGGATCTTTGGATCGATGGCGGCGATATCGTCGCCGAGCCCGATCAGCAGCACGTCGATCTGATCGGCTACGGCCAGCACAGGTGCGAGGCTCTCGAGGGTAACTTCGCCGCCAGCCTTCGGCCCCCAGGCATGCATGCCCGACGGCAGGGCCAGCATCGAACCGCGATGCGACATGCCGGCGAACCGAAAGCCGCCATTCCCGTATGCGTCGATGGCCGCCTGATAGGGATAGTGGCCCTCGTCCGACACGCTCTTGCGCTCCCTAGACCGCGGCCCCGTCAGCCCGCTTGGGCGCGGCCTTCGCCGCCGCCGCCGTCTCGCTGCGGCTCTTCAGCCCGAAGAAGATCAGGATCGGGCCGCCGACGATGATCGACGAGTAGGTGCCCACGAACACACCAAACGTCATGGCGATGGTGAAGCCGCGAATGGCCTCGCCGCCGAAGAACACCATCGGTAACAGCGCCAGTAGAATGGTAAAGGCGGTGAGCGAGGTACGCGTCAGCGTCGCGTTGATCGAGAGATTGATCAGATCCGGCAGCGGCATGGTCTTGTATTTTCGCAAATTCTCACGAATTCGGTCGGAAATCACGACCGTCTCGTTCAGCGACAAGCCAACCAGGGTCAGCACCGCCGCGATCGAGGTCAGGTTGAACTCCAGCCCGGTGATCGAGAACAAACCGATGGTCATGATCACGTCGTGTGCGGTCGTGGTGATCGCCGCGAGGGCGAACTGCCATTCGAAGCGGAACCACACATAGATCAGGATCGCGACCATGGCGACGATGACAGCGATGGTGCCGTGCAGGGCCAGTTCGCCCGAAACCTGCGGGCCGACGGTCTCGACGCGGCGGACCTGGTAGTTATCCTTTGTCAACGCATCGCTGACCTTGGTAACCGCTGCCTGCTGCGCCGTATCCGGGCCGGGCTGCGCTTCGATGCGCACCAGCACGTCCTGTGGCGTGCCAAAGCCCTGCACCTGGAAGCTGCCGATATGCAGACCGTCGAGGACTGAGCGAATTTGCCCCGGATCGGCCGGACCACCCGTGTGCTGCAACTCGATGGCCGAGCCGCCCTTGAAATCGATGCCTAGGTTGAAGCCCTTGAACACCGCCGAGCCGACCGAGAGGATGCTCATCACGATCGAGAAGATGATCACATAGCGCGCCAGCTTCATGAACGGAATCTTGGTGCCGTCCGGGATGAAGCGGAACACCTGAATATTGAGCTTCTTCGGGCGCCGCGCGCGGAACCAGATACCGACGAAATAGAGCGTGACGGTATAGGCAGTGAACAGCGACGTCAGAATGCCGAGGCCGAGCGTGATGGCAAAGCCCTGCACCGGCCCCGACCCGAGGAAGAACAGCACGGCCGCCGCGATAAGCTGCGTCAAGTGCGAGTCGATGATGGTGCCCCATGCCCGCTTGAAGCCGGAGTCAATCGAGGCCAGCACCGATTTGCCGGAGTTCTGCTCTTCTCGGATGCGCTCATAAATCAGCACGTTCGCATCCACCGCCATACCGAGCGTCAAGACGATACCGGCGATGCCGGGCAACGTCAGCGTTGCCCCGAGCAGCGATAGCGACGCCAGGATCAGCACAACGTTGAGTGCTAGCGAAATCGTGGCGAAGAGGCCGAAGAGGCCATAGGCCACGATCATGAAGGTAACGACCAGTATGCCGGCGACGATGCCCGAGGTCACGCCGGCCTTGATGCTGTCGGCGCCGAGGCTCGGCCCGACCGAGCGTTCCTCGACGATATCGAGCGAGGCCGGCAAAGCGCCGGCGCGCAGCAGCACTGCGAGGTCGTTTGCGCTCTGCGGCGTGAAATTGCCGCTGATCTGCCCGCTGCCGCCGGTGATCGCCTGCTGGATGACCGGCGCGGTGATCACCTGGTTGTCGAGCACGATGGCAAACCGGCGCCCGACATTCTTCGCGGTGATGTCGCTGAACGTCACGGCGCCGCGCGTATCGAAGCGGAACGACACGACCGAACGCGACGTCTGCTGGTCATAACCCGGCTGTGCGTCGACGAGCGACTCGCCGCCCAGCGCCACGTCCTCATAAAGCAGCTCG
>JAQGKB010000069.1 GCA_028290345.1 Hyphomicrobiales bacterium
CGAACACCGCGCCGAGCGACAGCACGTAATGGAAGTGTGCGATCACGTAGTAGGTGTCGTGCAGCGAGCGGTCGGCGGCGGCGTTGGCCAGCACCACGCCGGTGACGCCACCGACGGTGAAGAGGAAGATGAAGCCGATCGCCCAGATCATCGGGGTGCGGAAGCTGATCGAGCCCCCCCACATCGTGGCGATCCACGAGAAGATCTTCACGCCGGTCGGCACCGCGATCACCATGGTCGCGGCAACGAAGTAGCGCTGCACGTCGAGGCTGAGGCCGGTGGTATACATATGGTGCGCCCACACCACGAACCCGACGGCGCCGATGGCCACCATGGCGTAGACCATGCCGAGGTATCCGAAGATCGGCTTGCGGGAGAAGGTCGAGATGATGTGGCTGATGATGCCGAAGCCAGGCAGGATCAGGATGTACACTTCCGGGTGGCCGAAGAACCAGAACAGGTGCTGGAACAGGATGGGGTCGCCGCCGCCATCGGGCGCAAAGAAAGTGGTGCCGAAGTTACGGTCGGTGAGCAGCATGGTGATGCCGCCGGCCAGAACCGGGAGCGACAACAGCAGCAGGAAGGCCGTCACCAGGATCGCCCACGGAAACAGCGGCATCTTGTGCAGGGTCATGCCCGGCGCGCGCATATTGAAGATGGTGGTGATGAAGTTGATGGCGCCCAAGATCGAGGAGGCACCCGCGATGTGGATCGAGAGAATGGCAAAATCCATCGCCGGGCCGGGTTGGCCGGAAGTCGAGAGCGGCGGATAGAGCGTCCAGCCGCCGCCGGTGCCGTAGAGCCCGGTCGGTCCTTCGAAGAAGAACGACAGCAGCAGCAGCGCGAAAGCGAAGGGCAACAGCCAGAAAGAGATGTTGTTCATGCGCGGGAACGCCATGTCCGGCGCGCCGATCATCAGCGGCACGAACCAATTGGCAAAGCCGCCGATCATTGCGGGCATGACCATGAAGAAGATCATGATCAGGCCATGCGCGGTGGTGAACACCAGATACATATGCTTGCCGGCATCGATCGCCGCATCGCCATGGACGCCGTAGACCATCGAGGCCAGGCCGTGGAAAATCTGGATGCCAGGTTCCTGCAGCTCCAAGCGCATCATGCCCGACAGCAACGAGCCAATCACCCCCGCGATGATCGCGAAGATCAGGTACATCGTGCCGATGTCCTTGTGATTGGTCGAATACACGTAGCGGCGCCAGCCGGTGGGGTGACCATGGTCGTGATCGGCATGGCTAGCGTGTTCTGCGGCAGTCTCGAGCGGGTGATGGGTTACATCAGCCATGGCAGAATTCCCTCTTTATAACTCTAGTCCTGAGTGCGGCCGGTACGTCGGCGCACCCCATGTTAAAGCGCCGCCAGCGTCTGATTGGCAGCATCGATACCGCTCTTGTGCAGCGCATCGAGCCAGGTCTTGAACTGTTCCTGGGTCACCACCCGCACCGCGATCGGCATGAACGCATGGTCCTTGCCGCACAGCTGCGAGCACTGGCCGTAGAACATGCCGGTCTTGCGCGAATTGAACCAGGTTTCGTTGAGCCGGCCTGGAACCGCGTCGATCTTGATGCCGAAGGACGGGACCGAAAAGGAGTGGATCACATCGCCGCCGGTCACCTGCATGCGCACGGTGGTATCGACGGGGACCACCATCGGATTGTCGACCGAGAGCAAGCGGATATCGCCTGCCTTGAGATCGGCGTCCTTCTTGATCAGCGAGTCGAACTGTTTGTTCTGATCATCGACATAGGTGTAGTTCCAGTACCACTGCACGCCCGTCGCCTTGACGGTGAGCGCCGGCGCCGGAACCGCAACCTGGCCGAAGCTGAAGATATTGGGCCCGAGATACTTGCGGACGCCATCCGGGATCGAGAGCTGATCGGTCAGGATGCCGAAGGACGGGATGGCGATGACCACCAGAACAAGGATGGGTAGGACCGTCCAGGCAATTTCGATCAGGGTATTGTGGGTGGTCCTGGAGGGGACCGGGTTCGCCTTGACGTTGAACCGCACGATGACAATGACCAGCAGTGCCAGCACCAGCAGCACGATGGCGGTGATGACCCACATCAGCAGATTGTTGTGGAACGTCTCGATCGAATCCATGATCGGCGTTACCGAGTCCTGGAAACCGATCTGGGCCGGAACCGGATGGCCCGGCTCATTGGCCAGTACCGCACTGGGCAATCCCAGCGCCAACATGGCGACCAGAGCGGCCCCCAAAGAGCGGAAAAACTGTCCCGTCACTTAACAACCCCCTTGAGATGCCAATTCGCGTTTTCGCTTCAGGGTGAAACGAAGCGTTTCATCTATTGATACGTGCATGCCCTAAGGCAAAAACCCTACCCATTGCCTACCGGGCAGAGCCTTCCAGATCATGCTGCCCCCGGGCTTGCCACACGCCGCGTTGAGACACAAGTCGCGGCAAAACAATCGCCGCTCCGACTCAACCTCGGAGTACAAGCCCTGAGCGCGTTCTAAATCACATCCAATTGGGCAAGGCAATTCTCGGCGAACGCCTTCCGATGCGTCATATTGGTTGCTGGTTTGCGCCTCACGCTTGCCGCAGTTGTCCAACGTTATGCGCCATACTTCATGCCCCTCGCCTGGCGCAACATTGACAAGCCCGCCGCGCTCAACGACACAAGAGACACGCTTTGATCCGGCTGGATATTTTTCGAGGAGTGAAAACTTTGGCTCATGTTTTCCTGCGCTCCGTTATCGCCTTGGCATTGCTGGTGACGAGCCTCGGGCTGCAGACACTGCCGTCTGCGGCGCAGGGCGTGGTCAAGGCGCAATACGGCGACTGGCAGATGAGTTGCGATACGCCTCCGGGGGCGAGCTCGGAGCAATGTGCCATCATCCAGAACGTCACGGCGGAAGACCAGCCCAATGTCGGGCTGTCGGTGATCGTGCTCAAGACCGCCGACCAGCAGGCGCGGCTGTTGCGGGTGCTGGCACCCCTCGGCGTGCTGCTGCCGAACGGGCTGGGCCTCAACATCGATGGCAAGGATATGGGGCGCGTTGCCTTCGTGCGCTGCCTGCCCAATGGCTGCATCGCCGAAGTGGCGATGGACGATGCACTGCTCAACAGTCTGTCGAACGGCAAGAGCGCCATTTTCGTGGTGTTCAAGACGCCCGAGGAAGGCATCGGCATTCCGGTGTCGCTGAAGGGGTTCGGCGACGGCTTCAAAAAGCTTCCCTGAACGTTAGTCGGCTGCCGCCAGGAACTCGACCCCGAGTTGGGTCGGCGTACGACGGACCACGCGGCAACTGTGTCTCGTGCCGTCGCTGACTTGCAGATCGAAAGCGTCGGGCACGCCGACGATACTGATCACCACGAGCAGTGCGCCACTCTCCGAGAGATTGCGCACGGTGCAATCGATCGTCGACCGCCGCTCGTTGAAGACGATGATCGCTCCCTTGAAGACGCGACGACGGGGCTTGCTGCGCTTTTCTTCCATGGAACAAGTCACCGGTTGGCCTGGGCCGAAGCTAGACCGACTGTCTGACAGATTCTAATCGCCGCGACGCTCGCAAAACATCGCATTCCAAAAAAAGCCGGGCGGCACCAATTGTTGGCGCGAGCCCGGCAAGTCAGGACAAATCGGCCGGTGGGTGAGACCGGACGAAACATGGCCGCTCAGGTTAGCGTTGCGGCCAAGCCAGGGCGCGTTGGGCCCGGCGCGCCGAAAGGGCTTCGCCGGGCTTGCGCGAGGAGTCGTGCAGCGCATCGCGGATATCGCCCCGGCTGATGCCGAGGTCATCGAGTTGATCGACGTCCATTGCCAGCAGGTTCACCAGATTGGCGCGCCGCTGGTGCGCGGTGTGCAATTTGCGCAGCCAACGCGTGAAGGATGCGACGGGACCCACTGGGCGAGCGATAGCTTCGGGCCGTTCGCCGATGCATGCGAAAGCCATAATTCTTCTCCGGAATTGTCATGTGGGGTGCGGGACTCCGCGCCAATGCAGCATCAATATCGCTCTTGCCTTTCATCAGTCCAACAAATAGATTTGATGCTTATTATCAATCTCCGTGATGAGGCTGCCGTGCCCGCTCCCCTCGATCTCGATCAACTGCAGAGCTTTTGCGCCATTGCCGATTGCGGCAGCTTCACCGAAGCGGCGCGGCGGGTGCATAAGACGCAATCGGCGGTCTCGATGCAGATCAAGCGGCTGGAGGAGCGGCTCGGCGAAGAGCTGTTCCTGCGCGACGGGCGAACCGTTGTGCTCACAAGCGAAGGCGATGCGCTCTATGCCCGGGCGCGCCGGATGCTGCGGATCAATGCCGAGATTATCGACATGTTTTCCGACGAGGACCTTGCGGGTAGCATCCGGCTGGGGCTGCCGGACGACTACGCGATGGGCTTGCTGCCTTCGATCCTGTCAAGTTTCCAGCGCACCCATCCGCGCATCGTGGTGGAAGTCAGCTGCCATCCCTCCGAGGATCTGCTCACCTCCATGAAGGCCGGGCGCTACGACGTCATCGTCTTTACGCAGGGTACCAGCCACGAATTCGGCGAGTTGTTCCGCACCGAAAGAATGTTCTGGGTGGCGTCACAGGATGGCGCGGCCTTAGCTAGCGAGCCCCTCCCCCTCGCGTGCGGGGCAAAGTGCTGCTGGCGCGACGATGCGACCGAGGCGCTGAACCGGATCAACCGCGACTACAGGGTGGCCTATACCTCATCGAACGCCCTGGCGATCGCCAGCGCCGTGGTCTCCGGTCTCGCAGTCGGGTTCCTGCCGGAGAGCGCGCTGCAGCCAGGACTGAGAGTGGTGGACGAGGAAGAATTCGGCCTGCCGCATCTGCAGGACGCGCAGATCGCCATCATGCGCGCCAGCCACGCTTACGGCGGCATCTATGACGCATTGGCGAGCCATATCGTCGCCAGCCTGGGCAATATCGACCGTAGCGAACTCAGGGTCGAGGCGGCCGAATAGTCAGATTTCCTTGGCCGGATCGCAGAAATCCTCCGGCAATTTGCCGCCGCGGATTTGATCGCCGACGCAATGCGCCAGGTCTTCGGCTGCCTTGGCAAAGGCATCGGCCTGTTCCGCCCGTTCATCAGGCGTCGCGTTGCTGGCGACTAGATGATCCTGCAGCAGCGCCGCCCGCTGCCGGTTGATCCAAGTGCTGACTTCGAGGAATTGCACGATGCCCTCTATCTGTTCGGGCGTGAAGCGCTCGAAGAGCGGCGGCAGCATGAAGGCGAGATGGCCGAATAACCGCTGGTTCAGTTGCCGCGTACGGTCGGTGACTTCGATCCAGACGCGGCGGCGGTCCTCCGTATCGCGGGTTCGCTGCAGATACCCGGCCTGCTCCATGCGATCGACCAACGCCGTCACCGCGCCGGTGGTCAGCCCGCTTTCGGCGGCCAACCTGCCCGCAGTCGTGCGGCCGAGCCGGTCGACGATATCGAGGCAGCGGCCATCGCTGCGGTTGACGCCAAGGAAGTCCACCACGCACTCGTCAAAGAGGTCGTCAGCGTTCTGGTTGGCGCGCACGGCTTTGATGAGCCGATTGCGCACCGAGGCCGGAATATGGCTTGACGGTTGATTATCTTGATCCATAAGATATTCATATATCAAGATTTCCGTGAGGTCCAGTTGTCCGATCAAAATGTGACGGCCGAGTTGATGATCGAGGCCAGAGGCCTCAAGCGAACCTACAAGGCGCGCAAGACGCTGGTCGAGGCCGTGCGCGGGGTCGATCTCACGGTCAGGAAGGGCGAGATCGTCGGTTTTCTCGGCCCGAATGGGGCCGGCAAGACCACGACGCTCAAGATGCTCACCACCCTGCTCGATCCGACTGGAGGCACCGCAATCGTCGCCGGCAGCGACCTGCGGCGCGATCCCGTCGGAGTGCGGCGCAAGATCGGCTATGTGAGCCAGGCGGGCTCGACCTCATCCGAGGCCCGGGCCGGCGAGGAGATCGTCAACCACGCGCGGCTTTATGGCATCGCGCCGTCGGTATCTAAAAAGCGGGCCGAGGAGTTGCTCGCGGCGCTCGAATTGCCCGACATCTGGGATCGCACCTGCGGCTCACTTTCGGGCGGACAGCGGCGACGGCTTGATATTGTCATGGGGCTGATCCATCAGCCGGTGCTGGTCTTTCTCGACGAGCCCTCGACGGGGCTCGATCCGCAGAGCCGGGCCAACCTTTGGACCCACATCCGCAAGTTGCGCGATGAACTGGGCACCACGGTTTTCCTTACGACGCACTACATGGACGAGGCGGATTCGCTTTCGGACCGCATCCTGATCATCGACCAGGGGCAGATCGTGGCCGAGGGCACGCCGGCCGAACTGAAGCGGCGGGTCTCGGGCGATACCATCACGCTGATCCTGCGCACCTCGCTCGATGCCGGAAAGGCTGCGGAGATTGCATCGGGGCTGGTGGGGGCGGACAAGCCGGTGATCGACGCCAATGTGGTGCGTTTTCATGTGCCGGATGGGGGACTGGCGCTGCCGGTGCTGCTGGGTGGGTTGGTGAAATCCAATATCGAAGCCATTGGGGTCGAGGTGAACCGGCCGACGCTGGACGATGTGTTTTTGACGCTCACGGGTAGATCGTTGAGGGATTGAGGGATGGCGAGGCTGGGAAGTAAGGCCCCCTCCCCAACCCTCCCCACAAGGGGGAGGGTGCCGGCCCGGGATTTTGTATGGGCGGTGACCACAACACGCGGGAATGCCCGGCACAGCATCTATCACTAGGAGAAAAGCATGACGTTCTTTCAAGACACCTGGGTCATCTTCTCCCGCGCCATGCGGCTGTCGTTGCGGCAGCCGATGTGGGTGTTGATCGGGCTGATGCAGCCTATTCTCTATCTCACCCTGTTCGGGCCGCTGCTGCAGCAGGTCGCGAGCGCTCCTGGCTTTCCGCCTGGTGATGCCTGGGCGGTATTCGTGCCGGGGCTGCTGGTGCAACTCGGGATTTTCGGTGGGCTGTTCGTCGGCTTCGGCATTATCGCCGAATGGCGCGCCGGGGTCATCGACCGGCAGATGGTGACGCCGGCAAGCCGGGTGGCGCTGATCGCCGGGCGCACGCTACGCGACGTGGTGGTGATCGTGGTGCAGGCGATCGTGCTGGTGGCGGCGGCCTATTTCTTCGGGCTGCGCGTGCCATTCGGGGCATTGATCATCGGTTTGATCCTGATTGGCCTGCTGGGCGCGGCGTTCTCATTCATCTCCAACGCCATCGGCATGTCGACTAAGAGCGAGGATGCGCTGGCGCCGCTGGTCAATGCGCTGGCGCTGCCAATCTTGCTGCTGTCGGGCATCCTGCTGCCGATGACGCTGGCGCCGCGATGGCTGCAGATTTTATCG
>JAQGKB010000087.1 GCA_028290345.1 Hyphomicrobiales bacterium
GAGGATCAGCCATGAGCCGTATTCGCGCGAGACCAGCACGGTGTGCTTGCCCTGCCAGCCCAGCCCTGCCGCCTCCGCCAGCGGTTTTTCCATCACCGGCGCGGTATCGACGAACACCTTGACCTCGGCACCCGAACGCCGAGCCAGGAGGCCGGCGAGTTCCTTGAGCTTGCCCTTGATCAACTCGTGATAATCGCGATTGCGGGCGTAGACAGAAATGTTGCCGATGGATTTTTGCGCAAGGGCTGCCAGCGGATCGGTCTCTGGCCCATAGTTCACGCCCAGCATGATCACCGAGCGGGCTTCGGGCCACAACGCGATTGGGCTGGCGCGCCGCCCAGCGGTTTCCGCCATCCACTCCATATCGCCGTGCCAGCCCGCCTCGAGCGCCTGCCCCAGCTTTTCGGCAAGATCCGGCCGCGTCCCGGCGTCAGCGATGCCGAAGGCATCGAAGCCGAGCGCTTTTGCCCGGGCGCGAAGCTCGGTGACGAGGGTCATTTGCCGGGGCGGTCCTGGGAGGACGGATACAGATCTGGCTGCTCCCGCTTTTCGAACTCGAAGTGGGTCAGCTTGAACTGAGAGAAATCAAGATCGGAAAGGTCTTGGGCGAGGAACTCCTCCGCTTCCGTGTCCGTGCGCAATTGTGGAACTCTGTTTGCCATTTCGCTCTCCGGCATATCGCTTTCGCGGCGCTGCAGCTTATCCGGTTTCATCACCACACACCAAATTCGTCATCCTCGTGCTCGACACGAGGGCCCAGACTTGTGCTTGCGCCAGCCGGTAGGGTCTTCGCGCTGCACCTGGGTTCTCGCGTCGAGCGCGAGAATGACGAATGAGAGGGTGGGAGAATGGGAGACTGGCTAGAAAGAGCGCTGGAACGCCGCCCTCAAAAGTCCAGGTCCGCATACCCCTGGTGCGCCGGCATGCCGGTGACGCGGTCGCTGAGCAGGGTGCGGAAGGCGGGGCGGGATTTGATGCGGGCGTACCAGTCGCGGGTTTCGCCTGCGCCTTCCCAGTTCACGTCGCCATGATAATCGAGGCACGAGAGGTGCGACGCGAGTGCAAAGTCGGCCAGCGTCATGGAGTCGCCGGCGACCCAGTGCCGGGTGGCGAAAAGCCAGTTGAAGTAGAGCATATGCTCGACCAGGTTGGCCTTGGCGACGCGCAGCACCGACGGATCGGGCGTACCGCTCTTGCGGTCTCGCTTGACGATCTTTTCCTCGATGACATAGCGGGTGACTTCGTCATTGAGCTTGCCCAGCACCCATTCCATCAACCGCCACATTTCGGCGCGATCGGAAGCGACGGCGGGAAAGAGCCCGGCGACTGCGGTAGGCGAATAGCGCTCCTCGATGGAATGGATCACGGCCAGCGCGCCGACGATGGGTGGCTCGCCGCCTTCAAACAGGATAGGAACAGTGGCAGCGGGGTTGATTTCAAGCAGCCCGGGATCGCGGACCCAGGGCTTGATCTCCTGCAACTCGATCGGCACACCATATTCGGCGAACATGAGCCGCGCGAGGCGCGAAGCCGGATCGAGTGGGTGGTGCAGGAGCCTTGGCATCTATCGTTATCGATCCTTATGGCCGTGATCGCTTGGCGGAGCGAGCCAAATCAGGCTAGAGCCTGACGCACATCTAAACATCAGCGGGTGAATAGGGGATCAGATGAGCGCCGATCAAGGTCTTTTTGTGCCTCTCATTTTGGGTATAGTCGAGGGGCTGACCGAATTCATACCGGTTTCATCCACCGGTCATTTGCTGCTGATCGAACATTTCCTGCGGTTCGACAGCCCGGGACGGGCCTTCGAGGTGCTGATCCAGCTGGGCGCGGTGCTTGCCATCGTCGTGGTGTATTTCAGGCGGCTGCTGGGCATCCTGATCGACGCTATCGGTGGAAAACCAGGCGCTTGGCGCTTCATCGGCGGGGTGGCGCTGGGCTCGCTGCCCGCGGCTATCGTCGGCGTGGTGCTGCACGATTTCATCAAGGGCGTGCTCTACGAAAGCCCGCAGACCATCTGCGTCATGCTGATCGTGGGCGGCATCGTGCTGCTGTTCGTCGACCAGCTCAAGAACAAGCCGCGCTACACCGACATCTATACCTACCCCTGGCACCTCTGCCTGCTGATTGGGCTGTTCCAGATGCTGGCCCTGATCCCCGGCGTCTCGCGCTCGGGTGCGACGATCGTCGGATCGCTGCTGCTGGGCACCGACAAGCGCTCGGCGACCGAGTTCACCTTCTTTTTGGCGCTGCCGATCACGCTCGGCGCCTTCGTCTTTGATTTCTACAAGAACCGCGACGTGATCACGAGCGGCATGGGGATCAGCATCGCCATCGGCTTTGCCGCCGCCTTCGTCATCGGAACCATCGTGGTGCGGTATTTGCTCGATTTCATCGGCCGACACGGCTTTGCGCCGTTCGCCTATTGGCGGATCTTTGCCGGAGCGCTGGGGCTTTGGGGCGTGCTGCTGTTCGGATAGGACGGCAGCCCAGCGCCCCTTTTCCAGCCAGTTACGCGGTCTGCCGGTCGAACTGCCCGTGGCGGCGGAAGCGCCAGAGATAGCTCGAGAGCACCGCATCCATCGGAGTCGGCGTGACGCCGAAGGCGGCCAGCGTGCGGCCCTCCGCGATGGCGGCGTCGGAAACGACGTTGTCGGTGCCGAGCAGGCTTACCTGGTCCGGGGTCAGCAGCGGCTTGGGCAACAGCGAGAGCGGCACGGCGAGGAGCTTGGCCAGCCCGTCGGGCAGCGGCAGCAGCGGGTTGGAGCGGCCGGTCTCGCGAACGATGCGCTGCAGCAGTTGCTTGTGGGTTTCGATATCGGGCCCGCCCAGTTCATAGGTGCGGCCGCCCGGCACACCGCCTTCAGCCGCGACGACGAAAGCATCGGCCACGTCGCCGACATAGACCGGCTGGAAGCGCGAATTGCCGCCGATCAGCGGCAGCACCGGGGAAAGCCGCGCCAGCGAGGCCATCAGGTTGAAGAAGCCATCCCCCGGCCCGAAGATGATCGAGGGCCGGATAATCACGGCCTCGGCGAACGCACCGAGCACTTCGGCCTCGCCTGCGGTTTTTGACAGGGCAAAGCTGCTGTTCTTGTTCCCCGAGAGCCCGAGGCCCGACATGTGAACCAGCGATTTGACGCCGGCGGCGCGGGAGGCTTCGGCAATGTAGCGGGCGCCGGCGACGTGGACCGCGCCGAAACGCTGGCGGCCGCTCTCGAAACGGATGCCCACGAGATTGATGACGATGCCGGCGCCCTGTACCGCGCGCCGCACCGATTCGAGATTGCGCACATTGGCCTGGATCGGAACGATCTGCCCCACGTCACCGAGCGGGCGCAGATGCCCGGCAAGGTCGGGCCGGCGGACGGCGACGCGCATGCGATAGCCCTTGCGCGCCATAAGCTGCACGATCTGGGTGCCGACAAAGCCCGAGCCGCCGAAAATCGTGACCAGGGGCAGGTGCGTGCTATCCATCAAGAGGCGCTCCAATAGGCGGCAATATCGATGGCGCCTTTTATCGTGAAGCCCGCATTGCTGTCGAGGGGCGGCGCCGAGGCGCGAGCGGATTGTGGTTGGCACCTCCCTTTCTGCAATTGACAAGGCTTTATGGCTTGTCCTAGTTAGCGGCGCCCGAGCTTACCGACCGGGCGGCCTGACAAATGCTCCAGTGCCCTGGTGGCGGAATTGGTAGACGCGCACGGTTCAGGTCCGTGTGCCGCGAGGCGTGGAGGTTCGAGTCCTCTCCAGGGCACCATTTCTTTTGTCGGCCCAATTCTAGCCGAGTCGATTCCACATTATTTTACCGTGAACCCGGCTGCGCCACGACGGCGCTTTCTTGTTTGTCGAAGTCGCACCAGATCATCACGGAACCGGTGCGCTCTTTCCGGGGGGCGCTAGGCGCCGCCCGAGGTGCAGATCAAGCGGCCGCTCTGACCCACTGGACCAGAAACTCAAGCTGCCTCGGCGACCTCGTCGCGGGAGCGCCCTTCCTTGAGCGTGTTGGCCCACCAGACGAGCTCGTCCAGCATCGGCTTGACGTAGCTGTCGAGGTAGGGATAGTCCGCCATGGACTTGCCCTCGCGCAGCATGCCCAGCATTTCGATCATGCCGATATTTATGTTGCGCGGGAGCGAGGCCACTTGCGCGGTGGTAAGGATGTTCCGCAA
>JAQGKB010000106.1 GCA_028290345.1 Hyphomicrobiales bacterium
GCATGCTGGCCGTTGGTGCCCGGCTCGCCCCAGACGATCGGTCCGGTCGACCACGCGACGTCCTTGCCGGTCAGCGACACGTGCTTGCCGTTGCTCTCCATGTCGAGCTGCTGCAAATAGGCGGGAAATCGCGACATCCGCTGATCGTAGGGCAGCACGGCCTGGGTGGAAAACCCCCAGATATTGCGGTGCCAGATGCCGATGAGCGCCATAATCGTCGGCAGGTTCTGTTCCAGCGGCGTCGTGCGGAAATGCTCGTCCATCGCCGCGGCGCCGGCAAGGAATTTCGCGAAATTGTCGTAGCCCACGGCAAGCGCCACCGGCAGCCCGATCGCCGACCACACCGAGTACCGCCCGCCGACCCAGTCCCAGAACCCGAAGATGCGATCCTGGCGAATGCCGAAGGCGTCGCATGCCGCAAGGTTTGTGGAAACGGCAGCAAAGTGGTTGCCGACCGCTTCCTCGCCGATTTCCCCCGCCAGCCAGGTCCGAGCCGTGTGCGCGTTGGTCATGGTTTCGTCGGTGGTAAAAGTCTTGCTGGCGATGATGAACAGCGTCCGGCTCGGATCGAGCCCCTTCAGCGTATCGGCGATATGCGCACCATCGACATTGGAGACGTAATGCGCGCGCAAATCGGCCCGTGTATAAGGCGCGAGCGCCAGCGTCACCATGGCCGGGCCAAGGTCAGAGCCGCCGATGCCGATGTTCACGATGTCGGTGAAAGTCTCGCCAGTATGGCCGCGGATCGATCCGTCGCGCACCTGCCCAGAAAACATGCGGATGCGCGACAGCACCTCGCGCACGCCCGGCATCACGTCCTGACCATCGACCAACACCGGCTCGCTGCCCTGGTAGCGCAACGCCATATGCAGCACGGCACGGCCTTCGGTGCTGTTGATCGGCTCGCCCGCCCACATGCGGTCACGGCGGCCTTCGACGTCAGCGAGGCGGGCAAGCTCGAACAGCGCGTCCATCACCGCGCCGTCGATCCGGTTCTTCGAATAATCGAGCAGGATATCCCCACTCTTGACCGAGAACCGGGCGAAGCGGTCCGGATCGGCCGCGAACTGCTCGCGCATGGCGGTGTTGCTGAGCCGCTTCCTGTGCTTTTGCAGGCCGGCGAATGCGGCTTTGCGTCCCGTCTTGGCCATCTCGGCAATCCCCAAATGTTAAAGCGGCGCGATGTCGCCCTGCGCCCAGGCGGCGCGAGTGATTTCTGAGTACGTCGTGAATTCGCCGGCCTCGATAGCAGCGCGTGCACCTAAGACCAGCTCTTGGTAATAGGCAAGATTGATCTGCGACAGGATCATTGCCCCCAAGATCTCTTCGGTGCGGACGAGATGGTGCAGGTAGGCCCTTGAAAACCGACGGCAATTACGATTCGGCGAAGCCTCGTCGAGAGGCCTGGGATCATCCTTATGGCGCGCATTTTTCAGATTGATGACACCGAAGCGCGTGTATGCGTGGCCGTGCCGGCCGGCCCGGGTCGGGTGCACGCAATCGAACATATCGACACCGCGTTCGATGCCCCCAAGGATATCGTCCGGCTTGCCGACGCCCATCAGATAGCGTGGCCGGTCGGTCGGCAATTCGGGGGTGATCTCGGAGAGCACGCGGAACATCACGTCCTGCGGCTCACCCACCGCCAAGCCGCCGATGGAATATCCGTCAAAGCCGATCGATTTCAGGCCTGCCGCCGATTTTGCGCGCAGTTCAGCGTCGTCGCCACCCTGTACGATACCGAATAGAGCCCGGTTCCGCTGCTCGCCGAAGGCAGTTTTCGAACGATCGGCCCAACGCAGCGACAATTCCATAGCTCGTTGAATTTCCCCACGTTCCGCCGGCAGCGCGATGCATTCGTCGAGTTGCATGATGATGTCGCTATCGAGCAACATCTGTATATTTACCGAACGTTCGGGTGTTAATTCATACGCAGAACCATCAATGTGCGACCGGAAAGTCACACCCTGCTCGTTGAGCTTGCGCAGCTTGGACAGCGACATGACCTGGAAGCCGCCGCTATCGGTGAGGATCGGGCGCTGCCAATCCATGAAAGTGTGGAGGCCGCCAAGCGCCGCGACGCGCTCCGCCCCCGGCCGCAGCATCAGGTGATAGGTGTTGCCCAGCAAGATATCAGCGCCGGTTTCGCGCACCTGCTCCGGGTACATGGCCTTGACCGTCCCAACCGTACCCACCGGCATGAACGCCGGCGTCTCGATCTCGCCGCGCGGCGTATCGATGCGACCACGCCGGGCCATGCCGTCGGTGGCGATGAGAGAGAAGGACACCTGTTTCATCAAGGGATTGCTGCTTTTGCCAAATGATCGAACCGGCGCAGCGGTAGCGCCTTTTGCCGAGCAAGCTCAAGCATCATCTTCGGGCCGCACGGAACAGCAGCGACGAGTCGCCATAGGAATAGAACCGGTAGTGCCTTTCGATCGCGTGCGCGTAGGCGTTGCGCATCACCTCGAACCCGGAGAACGCGCTGACCAGCATGAACAGCGTCGAGCGCGGCAGGTGAAAATTGGTCATCAGCATATCGACCACCCGGAACCGGAACCCCGGCGTGATGAAGATGTCGGTATCGCCCGCGAACGCTTGCAACTCGCCCGTGGCGCGCGCCGCGCTTTCGAGCAGCCGCAGGCTAGTGGTGCCCACCGCGACAATCCGCCTGCCCGCCACCTTGGCGGCATTGATCCGATCCACCACCGCCTGCTCGACGATGCCCCATTCGGCATGCATCACGTGATCGTCGGTATCGTCGACCTTCATCGGCAGGAACGTCCCTGCCCCCACATGCAGCGTCACCCGCTCCAGGTGCACACCCTTGTCGGCCAGTGTCTGCAGCAGCCCCTTGGTGAAGTGCAGCCCAGCCGTGGGCGCGGCGACGGCGCCGTCATGGGCGGCATAGACCGTCTGGTAGTCAAGCTTGTCGCGCTCCTCGATGTCGCGCTTTGCGCCGATATAGGGCGGCAGCGGCATGGCGCCGTGCGACTTGATCGCCTCGTCGAGCTCGGCGCCGGCAAGATCGAACTCAAGCGTGACCTCGCCCGTCTCGCCTTTGCCAACAAGCGTTGCCAACAGCGGATCGTTGCCGCCATTGCCCAGTTCCAGCCGATCGAACAGCGCCAGTTGCTTTGCCGGGCGCGCAAAAGCTCGCCAGGTGCGAGCATCGACCCGCTTGTGCAGATTGAACGAGACTTTCCGCCGGCTCTCGCCGCGAAGCCGTACGCCGGTCAATTCGGCCGGTAGGACTTTCGTGTCGTTGACCACAAGAACGTCGCCAGCCTGTAGAATATCGACGAGGTCGGTCACATGCCGATCGGACAAGCCTAGCTCTGGATCGACCACCAGCAGGCGCGCCGCGTCGCGCGGCTCGGCCGGGTGCAGCGCGATCCGATCGGACGGCAGTTCAAAATCGAAGAGTTCGACTTTCATCCAGGCGCCATGCAGGTGAGCGCGTAGGCGCCTACGGCTTTCACCCAAAGCGTGCCGCCTACGGCGATCGCCTCTTTTTCAGCAGCCTTGGACAAGCGCAGCTTGATGGCCGCAGCACCCTTGCTGTCGTTGAGATCGATTTGCACCTGATCGGCGGTAATCGAGGACGGCCCCAAGGTCAGCGTCTCGCCCGGAGCCGCTGCGCTGTCGGTGGTCCAATCACGATCGTCGACGCTGACGCGCACCCGCGAGGGCGTCGTCGCATCGGCGTCGGCGACCACGATTTCGGCGGACGCCGAATCGCCGTCCGTACAGACGATCGATGGCGCGGCAAGCGCCGGGGTGGCGCCGCCAATCGCCATTGCTAACAGCAAGGCGGCGCCTGGTTTCATTCTACGTCCGCGGCAACGCGTACGGTCAGCATCTTGTCAGGATCGCGCACAGGCTCGCCGCGCTTGATCTGATCGACGTTTTCCATGCCTTCGACGACCTTGCCCCAAACCGTATACTGGCGGTTGAGGAACGCTGCATCATCGAAGCAGATGAAGAACTGCGAATTGGCACTGTCGGGACTCTGCGAACGGGCCATCGAGGTCGTGCCGCGCACGTGCGGTTCGTCGTTGAATTCCTGCTTCAGGTTCGGATAGGACGAACCGCCCGTGCCGGTGCCTTTCGGGTCGCCCGTCTGGGCCATGAAGCCATCGATGACGCGGTGGAACACCACACCGTCGTAGAAGTTCTCACGCGCCAGCCGCTTGATGTGAGCGACATGGTTCGGCGCCAAATCGGGGCGCAGCGCGATGACGACCTTGCCTTTGGTCGTCTCGATGATCAGGGTATTTTCGGGATCGGCATATTCAGCCATGAGGCAACTCCTTTACTTGCGATATTCGATCTTCATGGAGACGATCTTGTCGGGATCGGTCACCGTGCCGTTGTTGGCCTGGTCGCCCTTCTTGATCTTGTCGACGAATTCCATGCCGGAAACCACTTTCCCGAACACCGTATATTGGTTGTTGAGGAAGGAAGCGTCAGCGAAAGTGATAAAAAATTGCGAATTGGCGCTGTTCGGATCCTGCGCCCGGGCAGCGCCGAGCACGCCCCGCACGAACGGCTCGCTCGAGAACTCGGCCGGCAGGTCGGGAAGCTTGGAACCGCCCATCCCCGTGCCCGTCGGATCACCAGTCTGCGCCATGAAGCCGTCGATCACGCGATGGAACACCAAGCCGTTGTAGAAACCCTGGTTAGTCAGCGTGATGATGCGTTCGACCTGCTTCGGTGCAAGCTTGGGCAGCAGTTCGATATCGACCGTGCCGTCCTTGAGCTGCATGATCGCATGCGGCGTGCCATCCGCCGCACGGGCCATCTGCGGCACGAAGACGGCGGCGGCAAAGACGAGAACGAGAGCAAATGCAAGAAAACCGATAATGCGATCGGCACGCCTTACGACAGCGCTCATGATTTTTTCAAAGCCTTGAGGACAATTGCGGGAACAAAGGCGGAAATATCGCCGCCGAGCTCTGCGATTTGGCGCACAAGTGTGGCGGAGATGTGCCGCACATGCGGGCTGGAGGGCAGAAACACGGTCTGCAAGTCCGGCGCCATCTGCGCGTTCATGCCAACCATCTGCATCTCGTAATTGTAGTCGGTCGTGTCGCGCAGGCCGCGAATGACGAGCTTGGCGCCATGCTGGCGCGCGGCGTTGACCATCAGGCCACTGAACTCGACGATGGTGAATTCGGTATCCGTCCGCTTGCCGATTGGCTCGATGCACTGCTTGAGCAGCGTCATGCGGTCTTCGTGCGCAAAGAGCGGGGCCTTGGAGTGATGTGTGCCGACGGCGATGACCAGATGATCGACCAGCCGGCAGGCACGCTCGATGACATCGAGGTGGCCGTTGGTGACGGGATCGAACGAACCGGGATAAAAGCCAACGAGTCTGGTCATGGTTTCTCCCGCGCCCTCGATTTTGCGAGGGCGTTTTGTCATGCTTGCTGCCGCAAGGCAAGCCGGACGGCCTTCTGGATCGGGATCACTCCCCCGTGAAATGTCTTGCGGGAACCGGGCGCTATCAGGCCCGCTTCAGCAAAGCCAGCCACACCCCGCCCGCGATCAGCACGGCGCCGGATAGCCGGCTGACGAACCCCGGACTACACGAGGCCAGTCAACGCAGCATCATGAAGAAATGCAAGCCCGATGAAGGGTTTCCTCTGCCGACATCATTTCGCCAAGCCGGCTCAACAATCTCAGCGTCATTCCCGCGAAGGCGGGAATCCAGTATTCTCCATGATGGTGTTGGAACGCCACGAGCCGCCTCGCTGGGGTTACTGGATTCCCGCCTGCCCGGGAATGACGATGGTTCATGGACACCGGCCCGTGCCACGCCCTCGTGGTTCGAGGGCACTCTTACCCCTCATTCGTCATCCTCGGGCTCGACCCGAGGACCCAGTCAGCCGCTTGCGCTGCGTCTCGCAACCAAAACCGTGATTGCCCAGCCTTGTCTGGGCAACCCACCTTCGCGACAGCGCCTACTCGGTCGCCGGCGCCGCGCCCTCGCCCGGCTCGATATCATCATCGGCTTCCGGCTCGCTGATCCGCTCCACCGACATCACGCGCTCGCCTTCTGCCGTATCGAGCACGATCACGCCCTGGCTGCCGCGGGAGACGATGCGGATCGGCTTGTCGCCTTCCACCGGAAGGCGGATGGTCTGCCCGCCATTGGTGATCAGCATGATCTGGTCGTCCGACGAGACCGGGAACGACGCGACGAGGTGCCCGTTGCGCTTGTTCACCGCCATGGCGACGATGCCTTTGCCGCCGCGCCCGGTGATCCGGTATTCGTGGCTGGAGGTGCGCTTGCCATAACCGTTTTCGGAGATGGTGAGGATGAACTGCTCCGCCGCGCTCATCGCCGCGTAGCGTTCCTGGTTCAGTTCGCCCGCCACCGCCTCTTCGAGGTCGTCCGCGGCGCCCTCCTCAGTCTCGCCCTCGCCGCGCACCGCGCGGCTCATCTTGAGGTAAGCGACGCGCTCCTCGGACGAGGCCTCGAAGTGGTGCAGGATGGCCATCGAGATGACCTTGTCGCCATCGGCCAGCGAAATGCCGCGCACACCGGTGGAATCGCGACCCTTGAACACGCGCACTTCATCGACCTGGAAGCGGATGGCCTGACCAAGCGCGGTGGTCAGCAACACGTCGTCGTTCGCCGAAGCCGTATCAACGCCGACAATGCCGTCGCCCTCGTCGAGCTTCATGGCGATCTTGCCGTTGCGGTTGACTGAGGTGAAATCGGCCAGCGAATTGCGCCGCACCGTACCGCGCGTAGTCGAGAAGATGATGTCGAGGTTCTGCCAGCTATCCTCGTCCTCCGGCAGCGGCATGATCGAGGTGATCCGCTCGTCGGCTTCGAGCGGCAGCATGTTGATCAGCGCCTTGCCGCGTGCCTGCGGCGCCGCCACCGGCAAGCGCCACACCTTCATCTTGTAGACGATGCCGCGCGAGGTGAAGAACAGTACCGGCGTGTGCGTATTGGCGACGAACAGCCGCGAGACGAAATCCTCGTCGCGCGTGGCCATGCCCGAGCGGCCCTTGCCGCCGCGGTGCTGGGCGCGGTACTGCGACAGCGGCACGCGCTTGATGTAGCCGCCGTGGCTGACGGTTACCACCATGTCTTCGCGCGCGATAAGATCCTCGTCGTCGAGATCGCCGAACGAATCTTCGATCGTCGTCTTGCGCGGAACCGCGAACTGATCGCGGATCGCGGTCAGCTCATCGCGAATGATGGTGATCACCCGGTCGCGCGAGCGCAGGATATCGAGATAATCAGCGATATCCTTGCCGAGCCCGTCGAGTTCCTCGCCGATTTCGTTGCGGCCAAGAGCGGTAAGCCGCGACAGCGTCAACGCCAGGATGGCACGCGCCTGCTCTTCTGAGAGGTTGAATGTCCCGTCCGCGTTGATGCGGTGGCGCGGATCGTCGATCAGCGCAATCAGCGGCGCAACGTCGCTTGCCGGCCAATTGCGCACCATCAACTGCTCGCGCGCCGTACCCGGATCGGGAGCGGTCCGGATGAGCGCGATGACTTCATCGATATTGGCCACGGCGACTGCAAGACCGACCAAGATGTGGGCCCGGTCGCGCGCCTTGTTGAGCAGGAAGCGCGCCCGCCGCGTCACCACTTCCTCGCGGAAGATGATGAACGCCTCGAGGATTTCCCGCAGGTTCATCAGTTGCGGCTTGCCGCCATTGAGCGCGACGAAATTGCAGCCGAACGAGGATTGCAAGGGCGTGAAGCGATAGAGTTGGTTCAGCACCACATCGGCCAGCGCATCGCGCTTGATCTCGATGACGACGCGCATGCCGTTCCGGTCGCTCTCGTCGCGGATGTCCGAGATCCCCTCGATACGCTTGTCGCGCACCAGTTCGGCGATCTTCTCGATCATCGTCGCCTTGTTCACCTGATAGGGAATCTCGGTGATGATGAGCGCTTCCCGCTCCTTGCGGACTTCTTCGATCGCAACCTTGCCGCGCATCAGCACGGAACCGCGCCCGGTCTCGTAGGCCGAGCGGATGCCGCTGCGGCCGAGGATGATGCCGGCCGTCGGGAAATCCGGACCGGGCATGATCTCGAGCAACCGGTCGACGGTCACGTTCGGGTCCTCGATCATCGCCAAGGTGGCGTTGATGACTTCGCCGAGGTTGTGGGTCGGGATGTTGGTCGCCATGCCGACGGCGATGCCGCCACCACCATTGACCAGGATGTTCGGGAACCGCGCAGGGAGGGCGACAGGCTCTCTCTCCGAGCTATCGTAATTGTCCTTGAAGTTGACAGTGTCCTTGTCGAGGTCTTCAAGCATCGACCCGGTGATGCGCTCCATGCGCACTTCGGTGTAACGCATGGCTGCCGGCATATCGCCGTCGACCGAACCGAAATTGCCCTGGCCATCGATGAGCAGCTGGCCCATCGAAAAATCCTGCGCCATGCGGACCAACGCGAAGTAGACCGACTGGTCGCCGTGTGGGTGATATTTACCGATCACGTCGCCGACGACGCGCGCCGATTTGCGGTACGGGCGATTCCACTCGTAGCCTTGCTCATGCATCGAATAGAGGATGCGGCGATGCACCGGCTTCAGGCCATCGCGCACGTCGGGCAACGCGCGACTCACGATCACGCTCATCGCGTAATCGAGATAGGACCTGCGCATTTCATCGGTGATGGAGATCGGTGCAATGTCGGAAGGAGCGCTTCCGCCGGCGGCATCTTCAGGTGTGTCTGTCACTGAGCTGATTCTACTTTATCTAAGATGACAATCTTATAAGCGATTTCGGCGCCGGAGGCGAATGTTGCGCGCTTCGGAAATTGCCGTTGGGGGAAAGAGCCGCCGTCAGGCGGCAGCGGTGGTATCGAAGCTGGCCCGGGCTTCGACAATGGCCGTGCGGTTGCTGTTCGCCCAGGCGATCAGGTGCCCGAAGGGCTCCAGCAGGGAGCGGCCGACCGGGGTCAGCCAGTAGTCGACCGAAGGCGGTACCGTCGGGTGCACCGTCCGGCCCACCATGCCGTTACGTTGCAGGCCGCGCAGCGTCTGGGTCAGCATTTTCTGCGAGATATCGGGGATGCGGCGGCGCAACTGGTTGAACCGAACTTCCCCGTCCGAGAGTTCCAGCACGACCAGCATGCTCCACTTGTCGCCGAGCGTATCGAGGATGCCGCGCACCGGGCAGTCGCTGCCGTACTGCGCAGTAGAAACCGCCACCGTCGTGCGCCAGGTAGCCACCGCCAGATGCATCTGCTCGTAGCTTGTCGTCTGCATGAGTTACTCCGGGGTGACCACCAGAGGCAAAAGTGCCTCCTTTCGCACATGTAGGTCGTGACCTAGCTAGAGGCAATCTCTTTTCGATACCTGGTTCCCTTCAGAAGCCACGATGTCGAAAATGTCAAAGGTTGCAACGCCGCAATATGGAGTGAACATGTCGAAATTTCAGAATTCCGTGCTCGGAGTTACGGGTGCCAGCGGCCAGCTTGGCCGCCAGACCATCGAAAACCTGATCGAGCGCGGTGCGACGCAAATCGTCGCCATCACCCGCGAGCCCGCGAGGCTGCCCGATCTGGCGGCCCGCGGCGTCGATATCCGCCAAGGTTCGTTCGATGATGCCGCCTCGCTGGCTGCCGCCTTCAAGGGTATCCAGCGATTGCTGATCATCAGCACCGACAACCTCGGCGTCGAGGGTGGCCGCGCGGTGCAGCACGTCCGCGCCATCGATGCGGCCGAGAAGGCGGGCGTTCGGCACATTCTCTATACCAGCCTCACCAGCCCCTACCCCGATCCGGCGGCCCTGATCCCGAACGATCATTTCTGGACCGAGGCGCGCCTCGCCGCCGGGAAAACGGATTGGAGCGTGCTGCGCAACAATATGTATGCCGATGCCGTCCTGCAAAGCGCAAAGCATGCGATCGCCAGCGGCAAGCTCTTCCATGCCGCTGGCACCGGCGGGCGAGCCTATGTCACCCGTGCCGATTGCGCCGCAGCGGCGGCGGGCGCGCTGCTTTCGGCCGAGGGCAAGGCCATCTACGACATCGGCGGCCCCGAGGCGGTGACGCAGGCGCAAGTCGCCGCGCTGCTGTCGTCGCTCTCGGGCAAGCTGGTCGCCGCCGAAAACGTTTCGGCCGAAACGCTCAAGGGCGGCATGGCCAGCGCTGGCGTACCGGCGGTCTTCGTGGATGTCATGACAGTATTCGATACCGATACGGCGCAGGGCTATCTCGGCATCGTCAGCGACGCGGTTGCCCGGCTGACCGGTCGCCGGCCGCAATCGCTCGCCGATTTTCTCACAGCCAGTAAAGGTCTCCTGACTGCCTAAATTGTGCCCCGAAAATCCCGATGCGTGGTAACGACGCAACGGGTGCGCGGCAATAGTTCATCAGATGCCGATGATTAGGCGCCGCACCGCTGGACGGATACCCAACAAGGCCGTAGTAATCGCGCCCAAAGTTGGTCTCGTTTGGTGGAGTCGATTCCCTCTATGGCTTCAATCTTTCAGCGCGTGAAAGGGTTTTTCCAGACCTATCCGCGTTCTATCGGTTTCGGCCTGGAGCATCTGGGGTTTCTGACCCTCAAGCACCCACGGATCATGGGCGTCGCCGTCCTGGCCTTCACGGCCCTGTGCCTGGCACAGGTGCCGCGCGCCAGCGTCGACGGCGACATTTTGCGCGTTTATCAAAACTCCGGCCAATACTATACGGCCTACAAGGACCTTGCCGATACTTTCGGCACCTTTGAAAACGACATCTACCTGCTGGTCACCTCGCCGAAGACCACCGATCCCACCGTGCTCGAAAAGATGCGCAACCTGGCGCTTGATCTCGAGATCAATGACTACGCCGTCGGCACCATGTCGCCCTTTACCCTGCGCAAGCCGGGCCCGGACAACTCGACCGTTCCCGCCGTTCCCGAGGGCATGACCAGCCCCGCGCAGGTCTCCGCCGCCCTCACCGATTTGCACAACAACGATCCGATGATGCGCAATTTGATCCTTGGCGATCTGAGCGGCGTCGTCATGATCATGTTCCCAGATCCCGCCAAGACCGCCGGCAAGGGCCAGCAGGCGATGATCCAGAGCCTGCGCGACCTCGTGGCCGAGTACAACGGCCCAGACCTGCACGTCGAATTGACCGGTCCCCCGATCTGGACGGCCGACATGCTCGGCGCTGCGGTGAAGGACCAGTTCACTTTCACCGTCTACGGCTTCGGCCTCGGTGCGCTGATCGCCCTCTTCAGCCTGCGCTCGTTCTGGGGCGCGATCCTCGTTTCTGCCGCCCCGTTCATGGCCGTGATGTGGGTTGTCGGCGTCGTGATGCTGCTGTTCGGCTCGTTCAGCTTCCTCACCAATATCGTCACCATCCTGGTGCTGGTGATCGCCTTCGCCGAGAGTATGTTCTTCTGTTTCAACTGGTTCGCCTACTGGCGCGACGGGCTTGACCCGATAAAGGCGGTTGATGCGACGGTGAAGGTCGAAGCCCCAGCCTTCGCGCTGACGGGGTTGACCACCTGCGTCTCCTTCGCCTCGCTGGCGTTTACCCCCGGCCAGGGCATTCTCGAATTCGCCATCGCCGGCACCATCGCCTCGGCGCTCAACTATGTCTGCCTCGTCACCTTCATGCCGCTGCTGATGAAGACGGCCGTACGCCTCGGCTTCAAGCTGCCGCGCGCGCCGGGCATTGCCCTCACCGGCCCCATGTCGCTGTCGTGGATGCTGGTCCGCAAATACGCGCGCGTCATGGCCGTGCTGGCGATCTTCGTGACCGGCCTGCTGCTGGTGCCTTATTTCACCATCCAGCCGCGTTTCTCCTTCCAGGATTTCGTCGCCAAGGACTCGCACGCCCTCGATGCCGCGCAGAGCATCGACCAGGGAGTCGGCGGCGTGGCCCCGCTCTATGTGCAGGTTCCGCTGCCCCAAGGCACGCCCGAACTCGGCGACGCCAGCTTCGAGACCATCAAGAAGGTGCACGACATCGTCGAAAAGCACCTCGGCGCCGGCAAGGTGATCTCCGCCGCGAGCTTCACCCACTATTCCGATGCCGGCTTCACCCGGAAGCAGATCTTCGATGCCGTCGGCCCGTTCCTGAAACGGCGCTTCATCACCGATGACGGCAAGCAGGCGCTGGTCACCGGCTTCATGCCGACGATCATCGAGTCCAACGATCTACGGAAGCTGGTCGACGATATCCAGGCCGACTTGGATACGGCCAAGATACCCGCAGAAATCGGCGGCTTCCGCCTGATGACCACTTTTGCTACGACCAATATCGTGCAGGGCCTGCAGCAGGACTTTGCCGCCAGTATCTTTGTCGATCTGGCCCTGATCGGTATCGCGTTCCGCTCGTTCCGCGTCGCGGTGGCGGCGTCGATCCCCAACTTGTTCCCGGTATTGGGGACGGAGGCCTATCTCTGGCTTTCCGGCTCCGGCCTGCAACTGACCACCGTTATTGCCCTGACCATCGCCTTCGGTATCGCCGTGGACGATACCACTCACTTCCTTTCGCACTATTTGCATGAGCGACGAGAACACGGCATGAACCATCGTGATGCTATCAAGCATACGATGGACCGGATTGGCGGCGCGATCATTGCCACGACACTAATACTCTGCTCAGGTACTGCCATTGTCATGTTTTCGGCGCTGCCTCAGGTCGCCTTGTTTGGCCAGCTATTTGTGATCACCCTGCTGCTCGCAGTCTTGGGCGATGTATTCATCCTGCCTGCTCTGCTTTACGCCGGGGGGCGCTTCTTTCATCCTCTTGGAGGCGTTAAACAACATGTCCACCACTAGCCGAACCCACTGGCGTGCGTTTGCACTGGCCGGCGTGCTGATTTCTGCTGTCGCGGCCTCTGTCCCTGCGTATGCGGCCCCGGACGATATTGCGCTGCTCAAGGGCTATCTTGGCAGCTGGAAGGGCCGCGGCATCGTCCAGGCCAAGCAGGCCGAAACCATCTCCTGCAAGCTCAGCCTGACCGACGGCAACAACGAGAAGGTCAACTACGATGGCCGCTGCGCCCTCGCCGGTGCCAGCCTCGCCATCCACGGCACCCTGGCCTATATCGACGCGTCCAGGCGCTATGAGGCCGCGATGACCTCGAACACGTCCTTCCAAGGCGTGGCCGTCGGCCGCAAGCAGGGTGACGGCGTGGTGTTCAACCTAAAGGAAGTCGGCAAGAACGAAGGCGCCGATATCGCCATCACTGCCGGCATCGCCCTGCAGCGCGGCGCGATCAGCGTCGACTTCCAGGTCGTCGACGTGGCCAGCGGCAACGTCACAAAGGCGACCATCCCGTTCAGCAAGTAAGATTTTTCGACCACTTCGCAAAACGGGCGGCCGCAAGGACCGCCCGTTTTTGCTGAGTGAATTGATGTGCGGGGTTAGGGGAGCAGGGCGGAGCTCTGGATCAGAGAACTGGATTGCCTGAATAAACCGGGCAATGACGGAGCCGAGGGGACGGCTTTCGGATTTTCCCTTCGTTCAACGCTACAACGCTGCAACTTGCACCGGCCCGAAAGAAAGAACCGCCATTACCCGGTTCATCCGGGTAATCCAGCCTTCCTCTTTCAGCTAGCCGTGCCGGCAGCCGCCCAGACCCCACCCACCTCAGAACGGGATATCGTCATCCATGCCGCCGGACTCGAATGCCGGAGCGTTGGCGGCGGGGCGGCGGCCTTCGACCGGACGGTTTTGGCCGGAAGATTCGCGCGGGCCGGAGAAACCGCCGCTGCCTTCACCCTCGCCGCGCCCGTCGAGCATGGTCAGCGCCGAGTTGAAGCCCTGCAGCACGATCTCGGTCGTGTACTGATCCTGGCCGTCCTTCTCCCACTTGCGGGTCTGGATCTGGCCTTCGATGTAAACCTTCGAGCCCTTCTTCAGGTATTGCTGCGCAATCTTGGCAAGGCCCTCCGAAAAGATCACCACGCGGTGCCATTCGGTCTTTTCCTTGCGCTCGCCGGAATTGCGGTCGCGCCAGCTTTCCGTCGTCGCGACCCGCAGATTGACCACTGGATTGCCATTGGGAAGGTTGCGAACCTCCGGATCGGCCCCCAGATTGCCGATGAGAATAACCTTGTTCACACTGCCTGCCATGGACTGTCCTTCCGTCTGGTCTTGCTGGGCGCACCGCGCCGATACTGAAGGTGCATCATAATCGCAGAACTAAGGCGATGCGCGCGCTTTCGCCGCTAATGCACATCTAGCTTGTTCCGCTTATGTTCTACTCATTAACTTGAGGATGTCAAGGCGGCGGCAGCAGTGCCGGCCGGTGTACCCGCCCTGTTCAGGCCTTGAATAACAATTTTCTCTTGACCGAATCCAGTTTGTTCCCATTATGTTCTGACGAGCCACCTGCTCGCCGAGTGCCAAATCTGCGCCGGCCGCGCGACGGTACTGGAGGCCGCTTGCAGGTTTGTGCCAGTGTGCCTATTTGACGAGATGGCGCTTTTCCGCCGTCTCCAGAGCCTGAATTTTCCGCTGCTGCCGTTCCGCCCAACGGCGTGTGCGCCCATTTTGGACCATTAGATGCCCGATAAGCCCAATCCCAATCGTGAGATCGTCATCCGCGGCGCCAAGGAGCATAACCTCAAATCCATCGATTTGCGGCTGCCGCGTGACAAGCTGATCGTGATGACGGGTCTATCCGGCTCTGGCAAGTCGTCGCTGGCATTCGATACCATCTATGCCGAGGGTCAGCGGCGCTATGTCGAAAGCCTTTCGGCCTATGCGCGCCAGTTCCTCGAAATGATGCAGAAGCCCGACGTCGAACAGATCGATGGGCTGTCGCCTGCCATCTCCATCGAACAGAAAACCACTTCGCGCAACCCGCGCTCGACAGTGGGCACCGTCACCGAAATCTACGACTATCTGCGCCTGCTGTTCGCGCGCGTGGGCGTTCCCTACTCCCCCGCGACCGGGCTGCCGATCGAAAGCCAGACCGTATCGCAGATGGTCGACAAGGTGCTGGCGCTCCCGGAAGGCACCCGACTCTACCTGCTGGCCCCGATCGTGCGCGGCCGCAAGGGTGAGTTCAAGCGCGAACTTAACGAGTTGATGCGCAAGGGTTTTCAGCGCGTCAAGATCGATGGCGAGTTCCACGATATCGAGGACGTGCCGGCGCTCGACAAGAAGATCAAGCACGATGTCGAGATCGTCGTCGACCGGCTGGTGGTGGCACCCGATATCGGCAGCCGGCTGGCCGAAAGCTTTGAGACGGCACTAAAGCTGGCCGACGGCATCGCCCTGGCCGAGTTCGCCGACGAAACCGAGCCCAATGGCGATCCGAAGCGGATCACGTTCTCGGAAAAGTTCGCCTGCCCGGTGTCCGGCTTCACCATTTCCGAGATCGAGCCGCGGCTGTTTTCGTTCAACAATCCGTTTGGCGCCTGCCCGGTATGTGATGGCCTGGGCACCGAACAGAAGATCGATCCGGCTCTCATCGTCTCGGACGGCACCATGTCGCTGCGCGACGGCGCCATCGTGCCGTGGTCGAAAACCTCCGCTCCTTATTACCTGCAGACACTGCAGGCGGTCCTCGCGCACTACAACGCATCGACCGGAACGGCCTGGGAAAACTTGCCCGATCAGGTGCAGGAAGCCGTGCTTTACGGCACAGGCAAGACCCCGATCACCTTCGTTTATGACGACGGCCTGCGCACCTACAAGACGACCAAGCCGTTCGAAGGGGTGATCGGCAATCTCGAGCGCCGCTACAAAGAAACTGAATCCGCGGGCATGCGCGAGGAGATCGAGAAGTATATGTCCTCCGCGCCCTGCATCGCCTGTAACGGCTATCGGCTGAAGCCGGAAGCGCTTGCAGTCAAGATCGCCGGATTGCACATCGGGCAGGTCAGCGAAAAGTCGATCCGCCAGGCTTCCGCATGGTTTGAAGGCCTGCCGAGCCAGCTGACCGACAATCAGAAAACCATCGGCGAGCGCGTGCTCAAGGAAATCCGCGAGCGCCTCACCTTCCTCAACGACGTCGGC
>JAQGKB010000129.1 GCA_028290345.1 Hyphomicrobiales bacterium
CGGAATGGCAATGCGGTCGGCAGCGACCAGCCGGTCCGAAAGGATGATGATGTTGAACTCACCGCGCACGGCGGTTTCGGCCGCCTCGCAGATGGCGTTCAGCGCCTGGTCCATGCCGGAAGCGCCCATATCGGCCGGGTAGGTGATATCGAGCGTTTCGGTCTTGAACGGGTTGTCGTCCATGTCGCCGATGGCGCGGATCTTTTCGAGATCGCCATTGGTGAGGATCGGCTGGCGCACTTCGAGGCGCTTCACCTTGGACAGGCCCTCGAGATCGAAGAGGTTCGGGCGCGGGCCGATGAAGGAGACGAGGCTCATCACCGATTCCTCGCGGATCGGATCGATCGGCGGGTTGGTGACCTGGGCAAAGTTCTGCTTGAAATAGGTATAGAGGAGCTTGGACTTGTCCGAGAGCGCCGAGATCGGAGTATCGGTGCCCATCGAGCCCACGGCTTCCTGGCCGGTGGTCGCCATCGGCGCCATCAAAAGCTTCAGGTCTTCGGTAGTGTAGCCGAACGCCTGCTGGCGATCGAGCAGGCTTTCCGAGGTGGTCGGGGCCTTGGGCTCGGTCTCGGGCAGGTCTTCCAGAACGATCTGGGTGCGCGCCAGCCACTCCGCATAGGGGTTCGAGGTGGCAAGACTCTGCTTGATCTCGTCATCCGAGATGATGCGGCCTTCTTCGAGGTCGATCAGCAGCATCCGGCCGGGCTGCAGCCGCCACTTCTCCTGGATTTCGTCGTCCGGAATGGTCAGCACGCCCGACTCGGAAGCGAGTACGACAAAGCCGTCGGTGGTGACGCAATAGCGCGCCGGACGCAGCCCGTTCCGGTCGAGCGTGGCGACGACATAGCGGCCATCGGTCATCGACAGCGAGGCGGGACCATCCCACGGCTCCATCAGGGCGGCGTGGTATTCGTAAAAGGCCTTGCGGGTCTCATCCATCAGCGTGTTGCCGGCCCAGGCTTCGGGCACCAGCATCATCGCCGCGTGCGGCAGCGGATAGCCGCCGCGCACCAAAAATTCGAGCGCGTTATCAAAGCACGCGGTATCGGATTGGCCCTCGTACGAGATCGGCCACAGCTTGGTGATATCCTCGCCGAAGAGTTTTGAATTCACCGAAGCCTGCCGCGCCGCCATCCAGTTGACGTTGCCGCGGATGGTGTTGATCTCGCCGTTATGGGCGGTCATGCGGTAGGGGTGCGCCAACTTCCACGACGGGAAGGTGTTGGTCGAAAACCGCTGGTGCACTAGCGCCACGGCCGAGGCAAAATCCTCGTCGTGCAGGTCGGGGTAGAACGCCCCGAGCTGGTAGGCGAGGAACATGCCCTTGTAGACCACGGTGCGCGCCGACATAGAGACGACGTAAAAGCCGTTGTCGCTCTGGGCTTCCGGCAGGTCGTTGTAGACCTTGTTGGAAATCACCTTGCGGGCGATCAGCAGCCAGCGCTCGTAGTCATCCATGGTGATGCCGGCGGGCCGGGCGATGAACAACTGCTCGATGATCGGCTGGGTGGCGATGACGCCTTCGGAAAGACAGGCATTGTCGAACGGCACGGTGCGCTGGCCGAGCAGGGTCAGCCCCTCATCGGCAAGGCAGGCCTCAACCGCCGCAGCGCAGCGATCGCGCATTTCGGCATCGTTGGGATAAAACATCATGGCGACGGCGTATTCGCCGGCCTCGGGCAGGGCGAAATCGACGACGCGCTTGAAGAAGCCGTGCGGGATTTGCACCAGGATGCCGGCGCCGTCGCCCATCAGCGGATCGGCGCCCACGGCACCGCGATGCTCGAGGTTCTCGAGCATCTCGAGACCCTTCTGCACCACCTTGTGCGACTTGACGTTCTTGACGTTGGCAATGAAACCAACGCCGCAGGAATCGCGTTCATTGCGTGGATCATAAAGGCCCTGCGCAACCGGATTGCCGGAGGCAGCCGGTTTTTTAGCCACGGCAATGCTCGTTACTGGGGTCGAGACCGATCCGTTCCGCGCGTGTGCCATGGTGCATAATCCTTGTGTCAGCAGGCCAATATATCCGGGGAAACTGCCCCGGAGTCTGTAGTTCCTTTCATCGCGCGCACCCGTCGATGCGTGTCGTACTATCGTACGGCGCGACCCGAGCGGCGCAATCTTATTCGGTGGGGAGCGGCTCTGCATCCAAATGGCCGCTCATTCGGGTGTTCCGAGCACCTCAGATGAGGCCTGCTCTACACCCCGCCACTCCGTTTCCGCTATCGACAAGCGGTCCAGCCGGATCAGCGTGCAGCGGGCACCCGGGAGACGGGGACGCTGCGGCAGAATGGACAACACTGTTGTCCTATCTTCTCCACATTGTCATACTTCCAATTTCTGAGCAAGCGGCACATTACCACTTTTTTACCATGGCATAAACGGCCGTGGCCCCGTGGCGGGGCAACGCTTTTATTGTCCGCGATGCCCCCGTCGGCAGGGTCAGCTATCGAGGTGAGACTGCAGGAACCATAGGTTCTTGTCGAGATCGCGCGAGTAGGCGGTGAGGATATCGGCGCTATCGGCGTCGCCGGCCTCCTGCGCCGAATCGATGCCGGCGCGGGCGCTGTTGGCGACCTTGGCGTAGCGATCGGTCAACTGGTTCAGGTGCTCGGCGATGTTGGTGATATCGGTCGGGTAGGGCGCAAGACTGGTGCCAGAGCCGACGGCCTGCGTGGTTCCGAGCGCAAGGCCGCCAAGCTGGGCGACGCGTTCGGCGATGGTGTCGCTGTGGGTATCGAGGCTGGCGCGGAACTCGTCGAGCATCAGGTGCACGGCAATGAAGTTCGGGCCCTTGATGTTCCAATGCGCC
>JAQGKB010000130.1 GCA_028290345.1 Hyphomicrobiales bacterium
ATCATGCCGAGGGCGGCAAAGACCGCGCCGCGCCCTCCGCGCAACTGGAACCCGATCCAGATGGAGAGGTTGACAACGTTGACGCCAGGAAAGGCCTGGGCCAAGGCAAGCCCGCTGAGGAATTCCCGCTCGGACAGCCATCGGCGGTTTTGAACGAACTCCCGCATCATCCAACCCGTCACGCCGCCGCCGATGGCGCTGAGTCCAGCTTTGGAGAAGCCAACGAAGATATCGACCAGGCTGGGCACCGCCACCGTGGAGTCCGGGCTCTTCTCTATCGGTTCGTCCACGATCGGCGATTCCCCCTGACGTTGCTGTGGCCTAATTGAGGCTTGCGGCCTTGTCCACGCGGCCCCGCTCATACTGCAGCGCCATGACAATTTGCCGCGAGGTCAGGCCAGAGCCTTCATCACCTCATAAAGCTTCGACTTGGCCTCGAAACCGACGCCGGGCACCTGCGGCAGGCTGACATAGCCGTCTTCAACCCGGATGGCGTCGGCAAAACCGCCGAAGGGCTGGAACACGTCCGGGTAGCTTTCATTGCCGCCAAGCTGCAGGCCGGCGGCGATGTTGAGCGACATCTGGTGGCCGCCATGCGGCACCACGCGGCGCGACGACCAGCCCATGTCCTTCATCACCTCGAGGGTGCGCAGGTATTCGACGAGCCCATAGGACAGGGCGCAATCGAACTGTAGGAAATCGCGGTCGGAGCGCATGCCGCTGTAGCGCAGCAGGTTGCGCGCATCCTGGTGCGAGAAGAGGTTCTCGCCCGTGGCCATCGGGCCATCATAGTGTTCGGCCAGTTCGGCCTGCAGCGCAAAGTCCAGCGGATCGCCGGCTTCCTCGTACCAGAACAGGCCGTAGGGTTTTAGCGCCTTGGCATAGGCGATGGCGGTTTCGGTATCAAAACGTCCATTGGCGTCGACGGCCAGATACTTGCCGTCGCCCACGACCTCGATGACCGCCTCGATGCGGGCGAGATCCTCGGCCAGCGATGCGCCGCCGATCTTCATCTTCACGACCTTGTAGCCGCGATCGAGATAGCCGCGCATCTCCGCTTGCAGCTTGGAGTGATCCTTGCCCGGATAATAGTAGCCGCCGGCGGCATAGACCCAGACCTTCTCATCGGCGACGCCGTTCCGGTAACGGTCTGCAAGGACCCTGTAGAGCGGCTTGCCTTCGATCTTTGCCACCGCATCCCAGACGGCCATGTCGATGGTACCGACGGCAACCGAACGTTCCCCGTGCCCTCCCGGCTTCTCGTTGGTCATCAAGGCCGTCCAGATGGCGAAGGGATCGAGATTGTCGTGCTCTTCATCCACGAACGTGGCGGGATCGGCTTCCATCACGCGGGCGATGAAGCGATCGCGCATCAGCGCGCCCTGGCCATAGCGGCCATTCGAATTGAAGCCGTAGCCGATGACCGGCTTGCCGTCCCGGACGACGTCGGTCACCACAGCGACGACCGAGCAGGTCATTTTCGAAAAATCGATATAGGCATTGGCAATGGGTGAGGCGATCGAGGCCGTCGTCTCTCGAATTTCAGTAATTCTCATCTGGTCCGGGATCCATGAATTAGACGTCGTCACCAATCGAGGCAGCCGGTCGAGACCGGCTGCCTCGATTGACGTTAGGCTACCCTATACTTCTCGATCGCTTCCTGCGGGTCACAGCCAAGGCCCGGGATTTCCGGCACGGTGACGGTGCCGTCATCGTTCAGGTCAGGCGTGTGCTTGTAGATTTGGCCGAACATCGGGTTCAGCCCACGCGGATAGAACTCGAGGATATGCGCATTGGGAATCGCGCCGAGCAGTTGCAAATGGACCTGCTGGTCGCCGTGCGGGGCAATTGCCAGGCCGTGGGCCTGCGCCATTGCCGCGATCTTCATGAATTCGGTCGCGCCGCCGGTATAGCGGGCATCCGGCTGCAGGAAGGCGATCGACTGGGTGGCGATCAGGTCGCGGAAACCGTGCTTGGTGTATTCGTTCTCGCCGGTGGCCAGCGGGATGGTGGTGGCGCGCCCGAGCTTGGTGAAGCCTTCGTAGTCGTCGGGCTGCACGGCTTCCTCGAACCAGTAGATGTCGAAGTCCTCGACGCGCTTGGCCAACTGGATCGCATCGTTGTAGCTATAGGCACAGTTGGCATCGATCATCAGCTTGATGTCGGGCCCGAGTGCCTCGCGGACGGCCTTCACGCGCGCCACGTCCTCAGCGATCGGCACGGCGCCGATCTTCATCTTCACGGCGCGCGCGCCACGATTGATGTGCCCGGTCATCTCGTCCTGCAACTCCTTCAGCCCCTTGCCTTCCGCGTAATAGCCGCCGGCGACATAGGTCGGGATCTTGTTGCGGTAGCCACCGAGCAGCCGGTAGATCGGCAGGCCAGCGAGCTTGGCCTTGATGTCCCAGAGCGCCAGGTCGATCGAGGACAGCGCGCGTGTTTCGAGCCCGCGGCGGCCATAAAGCTTGGGCACCCAATACTTGGACCAGATCGCCTCGGTCATCGTGGGGTCCTTGCCGACCAGCTGTTCGGCAAACTGCATGCGCAGAGCGTTTTCGCCCGGATTGTTGCGGCCGACGCCGTAGCCGGTCACCCCGATATCCGTCTCGACCTTGGTGATCGCCATGTTCACGTGCGAGTACGTGTGCAAGCCGTTGGAGATCGGTTGCTCCCGCTTCCACGAATAGCAGGCTGAGGTGATGTTGGTGATCTTGATCTCACCGCGCGCCTGCTGGATGAACTCCATCCCAGCACGGGATTCCTTGTCGGCAACTTCAGTCATAGACGTCTCCCTACTTTCTAATATTGGTCTTTCTCGCGACGACGCGCCGTTCCGATCAGGTATCGACCACCGAGCCGTCGCGGTGCTCGCGCATCTCGATCGGGCGGGTCACCTGCGGGAATCTCTCGGCAGCATCGGGTAGCAGTTCGATCCCCAGACCCGGTCCGTTCGGGATGGTGATGAAGCCGGCGACCGGCTCCGGCAAGCCGCTGACCATGTTGTCGCCGCGCAGGCGGCCGTGGCCTTCCGCGTCGGGGTTGGCCGACGGGTATTCCTGGATGGCGAGGTTGGGGATGGCAGCGCCCAACTGCAGGCAGGCGGCGAGGCTAACCGGGGAAAGCGGGTTGTGCGGCACGATCTGCGTATTGAAGGATTCCGCCAGCGCCGCGATCTTGTGCCCGGCCGTGATGCCGCCGCAGATGCAGATGCAGGGCCGCAGGAACTGTACGGCATTGCGCTGAAGCAACGTCTGGAACTGGTAGATGCTGGTAAAGCGCTCGCCGGTCGCGATCGGAATCGGAATCTGCGAAGCGATCCAGGCCATCGCGTCGGGCGATTGCGGCGGCATCGGATCCTCGTAGAACATCGGGAAAAATGGCTCGATTGCGCGGCCGAAGGTGATCGCCTCTGCGGGCGTGAGCCGGCGGTGGATTTCGATGCAGAGATCCACATCCGGGCCGACCGCCTCGCGAAAGGCGCGGACGTTGTCGACACCATCCTGCATCTTGCGAGCGTGCGCCTGGAAATAGAGTTGGCCGACAGGCTCGTCGAGGAACGGGTTCAGGTGGCCAATCGCGGTGAAGCCCTGCGCCTTGAGCGACAGCATGCGCTCGATCTGCTTTTCGAGCGTCTTGCCCTTGACGTGGGCATAGAGCCGCGCGCTGTGGCGCATCTGGCCCCCAAGCAGTTCGTAGATCGGCACGCCCAGATGCTTGCCCTTGAGATCCCAGAGGGCGATATCGATCGCCGAAATCGCACCGGTGATCGCCGCGCCGGTGAAGTGATGCGCGCGGCTCATGACGTTCCAGTGGCGCTCGATCGGTCGCGGATCGAGGCCCACCAGGTATTCGCCGAATTTGGTGATGGCGGCGGCGCTCGCTTCCAGGTGCCCCCAGGCCCCGGACTCGCCGATACCTTTCAAGCCGTCATCGGTCTCGATCTCGACGTAGAGATATCGATCGATGAACATTGGCGTGACGCGTGTGATCTTCATGCTCTGGCCCTCCCCGAGCCATTGGTCGAACTAGGCGGTGACGCAGAGGCAATCCTGTGCGGGCAGGAAGGCGTGCGTGAAACTGGGCTCCGGCTTGTTCTCGACGAACACGCGGAGCGATCCGAAGGGCGTCGTGCCGATGATCTCGTGCACCGCCCCCTGGTAGAGGTCGGTGAGCAGCGCGAACGGCACCAGCGTGCCGCCCGTATCGGTGTGCTGCGCCGGATCGACGAGCCGGATCTTTTGCGGCCGTACGGCGACGCTGAACGAAGCGCCTTTTGCCGGCGACTCGGGAGCCCGAGCGGCAACGCGGGTGCCGTCCGCGGTCTCCAGCACGACCGCCGTCTCGGCGCCGTTGCTGAGCGATGAGACGATCTTGCCGGTGATGATGTTGGCGCCGCCCACGAAATCGGCCACATAGGCGGTCCGCGGCTTCACGTAGATTTCGTCGGCGGTCCCAAATTGTTCGATGCGGCCCTTGTTGATCAGCACGACCTCATCGCTCAACGACAGTGCCTCCACCTGATCGTGGGTCACGAGGATCGTGGTGAGGTTGAACTGCTCATGCACGTTCTTGAGCCAAGCCCGAGCCCGCTCGCGTAGTTGGGCATCGAGATTCGACAGGGGTTCGTCCAGCAGCAGCAGCCGCGGCCGGTAGACCAGCGCCCGGGCGATGGCGACGCGCTGCTGCTGTCCGCCGGAAAGTTGGTAGGGATAGCGGTCGGCCAGCATCTCGAGCTCGAGGCGCTTGAGCATCTCGCGCGAGCGCTCGTTGCGCTCCTCCTTGGGAATGCGACGGATTTTCAGCGAGTAGCCGACATTCTGCAGCACAGTCATGTGCGGCCAGAGCGCATAGCTTTGGAAAACGAAGCCGAGATTGCGCTTTTCGGTCGGCGTGTTGACGGCATGCTTTTCCGAATAGACCAGATCGCTGCCGATCTGGACTTCGCCGCCCGTCGGCTGGTCCAATCCGCCGATGATGTTGAGCAAGGTGGTCTTGCCGCAACCGCTTGGTCCGAGGAGCGAAGTGAACGAACCTTCCTTGATCGAAAGGTCCAGTTCCTTCAGCACGTCCAGAGCGCCATAGCTCTTGCGGAGCCCGCTTAGTTTGACTGCAATGGTCATCTCAGGCGGTCCTCTTTCCGTAGATAAAGATGGCAACCGGGAGCGTCAGGGCGATGGTGATCGCCGAGAGTGCCGCCACTGGCCCGTAATTGCCCATGACATTGAGCTGCAGCATCGTGGTGCCCACCACAGCGGTATCCGGTCCGAACAGGAATGATGCGGCGGCGTATTCCTTGAAGAACTGCACGAAGTAGATGAGAAAGCAGGCAAGGAGCGCGGGCCGCAGGATCGGCAGGGTGACGGCCATGTACGAGCGGAACTGCGATCCGCCGGCCACGCGCACGGCCTTTTCCATATCCTCGGCGACTTGCAGGAAGGGCGGTGAGAGCGCCGCAAAGCCGGTGGGGAAGTAGCGGATGATATAGGCGATCACCAGGATCGCCAGCGTGCCTTGCAGCAGGCCGGCACCCGGCAGCAGGATCGTCGCATAGAAGATGCCGATACCGACGACGAGGCCGGGTATGGCGCGCGGAATGAACGCCGTCTGCTCGGTGAAGCCCTGCAGGAATTTGGGCGACCGATAGGCCAGGATCGTTCCAAAGAAGGTCAGAACCACCGCGAACGCGCCGCCAACACCCGAGATGATGATGGTGTTGTAGATGCTCTTTACGTAGGCATCATACCCCAGCACCACCTTGAAGTTGTCGAGGGTGAGCACGTCCATGATGGACATGTAGGGCGACAGGAAACTGGTGAAGGCGCGCAGGATCAAATAGAGGCACGGCAAGACAGAGGTCACCAGGCAATAGGCCACGATGCCGATCGCGATGAGCCAGCCCCAACGGCCAGTCTTGAGCAGCGACCTGCGACCACCTCGCCCGCCAACCGTGTTGTACTTGCGCTTGTCGCCGAGTACGAATTTCTGCAGGAAAATGAAGCCTTGGACGAGCAGGAGCATCACGATGGCAGTGGCGCTCACCAGCCCATAGTCGACTTTCCCGGACAAGACGCCCTTGTCGTAGAGATAGGTCGCCAGCACTTCGATGCGCGCCGGTCCGCCCAGGACCAGCGGGACGGCCAGCAGGTCCATCTTCAAGACGAAGTTTAACAGCAGGCAATAGAGCAGCGACGGCATCAGCAGCGGCAACACGATCGTGCGGATTGTCTGCAATTGCGTTGCGCCCGAAGCCCGCGCCGCCTGCTCCAGCGTATTCGGGATATTCACCATCGCACTGGAGAAATAGAGGTAGCTCACCGGGGCCGAGGACACGCCGGCGAGCACGCTGATGCCGCCAAGCGTATAGAGGTCGGGCAGCCCGAAGCCTAATGTGCCCTGCAGCCACAGGGCGACGAAGCTGGACGGTCCATACATCATCGACCAGGCGAACGAGAGGATCAGCGCCGACAGGAAGATCGGCGACAGGAACATGATCTTCAGCGTGCGCTGGAACGGATGTTCGAGCCGGTCGAGCAGCAGGGCCGCGACAAAGCCGAGGGACGTGGACAGTAGCGTGCCGATGACACCGAGGATGAGTGTGTTCCACAAGGCGGCGTAGAATCTGGCGTCACTGAACAGGTTTGAAAAATTCTTCAGCGTGAACACGTGGTCGTGCTCATAGAGCGGCTTGTCGATGACG
>JAQGKB010000140.1 GCA_028290345.1 Hyphomicrobiales bacterium
CCAAGTGCTGGTGATCAATGACCTCATCGGGCTCAACACCAAGCCGTCGCCAAGTTTCGCCGCACCCCGTGCCGATGTTGCGAGCATCATCCGCAATGCGGTGACGGAATACATCATCGACGTGAAGCACCCGGCATCCGGCACGCCGCAGCAGGACCGCACCCGTGGCTGAACACTGGCTGCTGCTCGATATCGGCAATACCCACACCGTCGCAGGCCTGTTCCGTTCCACCGGCGAGCGGCTTTGCGAAATGCGCTTCCGCACCGATCCGCAATGCACCGCCGACGAGTACCGCATGCAGCTCCGGCAATTGTTCGCCGAAGCGCTCGGCAGGAGCATCTGGGAGGTGGCCGACCGGGTGGTGCTTTCAACGGTGGTGCCGGCGCTGGAAGCGACGCTGCGCAATGCCTGCCGGGAAGGGTCGCGTCCGGTCGATTTTCTGTCCATCAATGCCGGCCTGCGCCGCGATTTCGAGCTCGACATACCCAGTCCGGGGACATTGGGCGCCGACCGGCTCGCCAATGTCGCCGGAACCCTGACGCTGATCGAGCCGCCGTTCCTCATCGTCGATGCGGGCACCGCCACGACCTTCTGCCTTGTCGATCGGCGCGGCGCTTATATCGGCGGCGCCATCGTCCCCGGGCTGCAGATCAGCTGGAAGGCCCTGCAGGCGCAGGCAGCCAAACTGTTCTCGGTCGAGCTCAACCGGCCGGATTCCGCCGTCGGCAACACCACCGAAACGCAGTTGCAAAGCGGCGTGTTGCAGGGTTACGAGGCCCTTATCGAAGGCATGACCGATCGTCTCCTGCGCGATTCCGGTTTCGGCACCGCAAGGCTGATCGCGACGGGCGGCTGCCTGCGCCTGATCCGGCTATCCGAGCGCTTCCGCCTCGAACCCGACCTCACCCTCCTGGGACTTTTCAGATATGGCCAACTCAACCGGTAGCAATATCCTGATCGGCATCAGCGGCAGCATCGCCGCCTATAAGACCGCCGACGTCGTCTCCGAACTGTCCAAGCAGGGGCATTCCGTGCAATGCATCCTGACCGACAGCGCGGCCGAGTTCGTCTCCCCGCTGGTGCTCGAAACGTTGAGCGGCAACCCGGTGCGCAGCGCGCTTTTCGGCTCCGATATCTCTGGCACCGAACATATAACCCTCGCGCGCTGGGCCGACCTCATGGTCATCGCGCCGGCCACCGCGAATACGCTCGCCAAGCTCGCCCTCGGCCTTGCCGATGACCTGTTGAGCACCGTGGTGCTCGCGACCGAAGCCCCGTTGCTGATCGCTCCCGCGATGAATACCGTTATGTGGGACAAGCCGGTGGTGCAGGGGCACGTCCAAACCCTGCGCAGCCGCGGCGCCCGTTTCATCGATCCGGCTTCGGGAACGCTGGCTTGCGGCGAAGTCGGCAAGGGCAAGCTCGCCTCCGTCGCGCAGATCATCGAGGCCATCGCCGACGCCCTCGTCGATCCCTTGCCGCAGGATTTGGCAGGCAAGCGGGTGCTGATCACCGCTGGTCCCACCACGACCCCGATCGACGCGGTGCGCTACATCACCAACCATTCGACCGGCCGCATGGGCGCGGCGCTGGCCGAAGAGGCGCTGCGGCGCGGCGCCGAAGTGCGTTACGTGCTGGGGGTCGACAAGGGCGTGCAGCGACCGATTCCGCCCAAGGGTACGGCCGGGCGTCTGAAACTAACCGAGGTGCGGACCGCCGAAGAAATGGCCGATGCGGCGCTCCGTGACCTGCCGTTCGTCGATGGCGTCATCGCCACGGCCGCCGTGATGGACTACCGCATCGAAACCCCGGCTGCTGGCAAGCTCAAGCGCGCCACCGAAGCGGTGTCGCTGGCGCTGGTGCCCTCGGTCGATGTGTTGGGTACGCTGCGCGAGCACGCCACCACGCAGTGGTTCCTGGGCTTTGCCGCCGAGACCGACGATGTCGAGGCCAACGGGTTGAGCAAGCTCAAATCCAAGAATCTTGATTTCCTCTTCGCCAACCAGGTGGCGCGGCAGGGCGAAACCCAGCCGACCGGTTTTTCGGTCGATACCAATGGCGGCACGCTGTTCCGCAAGGATCAGTCGGCAATTGCAATCGAAGTCCAGAGCAAGGCCAGCCTTGCCCGGGAAATCTGGAACCACCTGCCATGATTGAAATCCTGCGCGGCATTACCGAGCTTCGCGCCTGGCGCAAGGCCCTGCCGCATGAGGCAAGCGTCGGCCTCGTGCCGACCATGGGCGCGCTCCATGCCGGGCACATAAGCCTCGTTTCATTGTCGCGAACACAGTGCGACGTGACCATTGCCAGCATCTTCGTCAATCCGCTGCAGTTCGGGCCGAATGAGGATCTGGCAAAATATCCGCGGCCGCTGGAAAACGATCTCGCCTTGCTCGAAGCGGCGGGGGCCGATGCTGTGTTCCTGCCATCTGTCGAGGAGCTCTATCCCGCCGGTGCCTCGACCTATGTCGTCGAGGAGAGCGTCAGCCTGCCGCTTTGCGGCGCGTTCCGTCCTGGCCATTTCCGCGGAGTGGCGACGATTGTACTCAAGCTCTTCAACCTTGTGCAGCCGACCCGCGCCTTCTTCGGCCAGAAGGATGCGCAACAGTGTGCCGTGATTGAGCGCATGGTGCGCGACCTCGACGTGCCGGTCGAGATCGTTCGCGGCGCCATTATCCGCGAAGCCGACGGCTTGGCCATGAGCTCGCGCAACGTCTACCTCAGCCCGGAGGAACGACGTCTTGCCCCGCTGATCCGCCACAGCATCCTTGCCGCCGTCGATGCCTATGCCGCGGGCGAACGCAACGCAGCCACTCTCGTGGCAAAAGGCCGGCCGCTCCTTGAGGGAGATCCGGCCTTTACCGTGCAATACTGGGAAGTCCGCGATCCGCAGAGCCTCGAAGCGCTCGCGACAATCGGCGAGCGTGGCGCGCTGATCGCCGTTGCCGCCTACCTGGGCAAGACCCGGCTGATCGATAACCAGCTCTTGTAGCGGCGGACGCCTACTTCTTCCGGGCTTTGCGCGCCGCATAGCGGGCGTCGCGGGCAGCCTTTTGCGCCGCAGCGTCGGCCGCCTCGCGAGCTATGCGCTCTTCGGCTTCGCGGGCGCTCTCGGCCTTCTCCAATTCGGCGCGAGCCAGCTGTTCAGCTTTTTCCCGCTCGATGCGGGCAGCTTTCTCGGCGGCCCTGACCTTGGCCTGGGCGTCGCGTTCGGCCTGGGCGGCCTGTCGTTCGGCACGGGCTGCAGCGATCGCCGGACCGTTTTCCTCTGCCTCGCGGCGAAGTTTCTCAACGCTCGCCTTTTTTGCAGCGTCGGAAGCGCTCTTTCGCTCCGCAAAACCCTGGTATTTGAATGCGCTCAATTGTCTCGTTCTCTTTCGATAAGCAGTTTGGGGGTGTTAGTCAGACTTGGAT
>JAQGKB010000142.1 GCA_028290345.1 Hyphomicrobiales bacterium
GCTCGATATCGCGCTGTGGGATTTGAAGGGCAAGTTCCTCAAGCAGCCGATCTATAAGCTGCTCGGTGGCGCCTGGACCACGAGCCTGCCGTGCTACGCCTCGATCGGCGGCAATGCCTGGCGCACCGTCGATGAAGTGGTGAAGGTGGTCGAACGCCGCGTCGCCAAGGAAAATCCGGCGGCGGTAAAGATCCGCTGGGATGGCGATCGCACCAAGCAGGACGTCCACATTTTGGGCGACATCGCCAAGGCGAAGGCCGTGCGCAAGGCACTGGGCGATAGTTTCGTGCTCGGGTTCGATGCCAATAACGGCTATTCGGTCGGCGGCGCCATGCGGGTCGGGCGGGCGCTCGAGGATTTGGGCTTCACCTGGTTCGAAGAGCCGGTGCAGCATTATCACGTCGGGGCCATGGGTGAAGTGGCGCAGCGCCTCGACATCACGGTATCGGCCGGCGAGCAGACCTATTCCGTGCAGGCCCTGAAGGACCTGATCAATGCCGGCGTGCGCATGGTGCAGCCCGATATCGTCAAGATGGGCGGCATCACCGGGCTGATGCAGTGCGCGGCGCTCTGCTACGCGCACGGGGTGGAACTGGTGCCGCACCAGACGCAGCCCTCGATCGGACACACCGCCAACATGCACGTGGCCTCGACATTGATGCACCGCAGCAAGCCGGTGGAACTGGCCGATGGCTGGGAACGCACCGGCGTGGTGTTCAGCAACCCGTCCGCACCGGTGAACGGCAAGTTCAACCTGTCGACGGCGCCGGGGCTGGGGCTCGAATTCAACGCAGAAGAACTGGCACGGCGCAGCATTCCTGTTGTCGCCTGAAGCCGCTAGGGAGAGGTATCCTATGTCACTGTCAAGACGTGAATTCATGACGAAAGCCGGCGTTGCCGGCGCCGCGATTACCATCGCTTCGACGGTGGGCATGCCCGAGGCGATGGCCCAGGACCACGTGCTGAGCATCGCGCTGGCGGCACGCGCTCCCAACGGGCTCAACCCGGCGCAGACCGGGCTGACCGGCGGCGACAACTGGGCGATCAGCCAGATCTACGATTGCCTGGTGAATTCGGCCGACGGCACGTTCGGCATCAAGCCGGAAGACTTCAAGCCCGAGATCGCCGAGAGCTATGAATCGAGCCCTGACGCCAAGACCTGGACCTACAAGATCCGCAAGGGCGTCAAGTTTCACAAGGGTTACGGCGAAGTCACCGCCGACGACGTGGTGTTCACCTTTACCCGGCTGATCGACCCCAAGGTCGTTACCGCCAGCAAGGCGACCTACGCCAATATCGCCAGCGTCGAAGCCGTCGATCCGATGACGGTGAAGTTCACCCTCAAGCTGCCCGATCCGCTGTTCAACGGCTCCATCGCCTCGACGTTGCCGGCCAGCATCCTCAGCAAGAAGGCGTTTACCGAAAAGGGTGATGCCTACAAGTTCGATCCGATCGGCACCGGCCCCTATCAGGTGACGAGCGTTGATCCGACCAGCGGCGTGTTGCTGGAAGCCAATCCGGATTATTTCGGCGGCGTTGCGGTCACCAAGCATCTCAAGATCGTGTTCATCGCCGACACCACGGCGCGCACGCTGGCCTTCCTTTCCGGCCAGATCGACATGATGGAAGGCGCCCGCACGCCGGGCTGGATTGCCGGCATCAAGCAGCGCGCCGCCAAGACCATTTTCGACGAGACGCAGCCAGGCAGCTTCAACCATCTGATGCTGAACCTGACGAAGAAGCCGCTGGACGACGTCCGCGTGCGCCAGGCCATCCGCTATGCTATCGACAACAGCGCCATCGCCAAGGCTTATGGCGAACTGGCGACGCCGATGGTCGGCATGATCGCCCCGCAGTTCGAGGGCTCGGTCAAGCCGGCGGACCTGCCGCCGGAACTGCAATACAAGCCCGACGTGGCGAAGGCGAAGGCGTTGCTGGCCGAGGCGGGCTTCCCGAACGGCTTGACCATCCAGTGCTTCAACAGCCAGCGCGAAGACTATGCCGCCATCATGCTGATGGTGCAGGAGCAGTTGCGCGCCGCGGGCATCACGCTCGACATGAAGATGATCGATCACGCGACGTTCCACGACCAGACGGCAAAAGACCTCAATACCATCGTGCTCAACTCGTCGAGCTATCCGCCGGTGCCAACCTTCCCGTTGGTCATCCAGTTGGCCTCCAACGCAGAAGTGAAGGCCGACGGCTCGGGCGGGACCAATTTCAGCCATTACGGCGTGGCGATGAAGGGCGTTGACGACCTGCTGACCAAGGCGCTGGCCGAACCCGATTTCGAAAAGCGCGTCGCCACCGTGCAGGACATTGAAAAGCAAGTGCTGAAGGATCTGCCGGATATGGGCATCATCACGCTTTCCTATGTGGTGGCGCGCAATCCGCGGGTGGACCTGGGCTATCCGGTTAAGTCGGGCTATGCCTATTGGCCGCTGCATAAGGCGAAGTATGTCTGAGGCTGCGCTAGGGCCATCCCCTCACCCCGTCCTACCGGACGGACCTCTCCCCGACGGGGAGAGGACAGGCGAGGTGGTGCCACAAACATTCCTCTCCCCGTCGGGGAGAGGGTGCCGGGAGGCGGGTGAGGGGTCTTTATCGCAATGCTGCGCCTGATCGTTACGCGACTTCTGGACGCCATACCCACGCTGGTGATGGTGCTGATCCTGGTATTCGTTTCCCTGCGCATCCTGCCCGGCGATCCGGCGCAGGTGGCGCTGGGCGAACAGGCGACGCCGGACCAACTGAACCTCTTCCGCGAGCAGATGGGGCTCAATGCCCCACTTTGGCAGCAGTTCTTCAGCTTTGGCTGGAACATGCTGTCGCTCAATTTCGGCAAGTCGCTGATCAACGGCACCCCGGTGATCGATCTTTTGGCGCAGAACCTGCCCTATACGATCGAACTGACGCTGGTGGCGACGCTGATCGGGTTGTGCATCGGCGTGCCGATGGGGGTGTTTGCCGCGGTCAACCGCAACAAGGCGCCCGATACCGGGGCGCGGCTTTATTCGCTGATCGGCTATGCGGTGCCCGATTTCTATCTCGGGGCGCTGCTGCTGATCGTCTTTTCGCTCAACCTCGGCTGGTTCCCGATCAATGGCGGCGGCGACGGGTTCGTGGATGGGATCTATCACGTGCTACTGCCCGCCATTACGCTGGCGGCGCTGAAATCGGCCTTTCTTGGCCGCCTGACCCGCACGGCCCTGCTCGAAGTGCTCGGCAAGGACTACGTGCGCACGGCGCGGGCCAAGGGGGCGGACGAGAACCGGGTGATCTACCGGCACGGGCTGCGCAATGCGCTGCTGCCGCTGACCACCGGGCTTGGCCTTTCCATTCTCTCGACGCTTTCGGGCTCAGTGCCGGTGGAACTGGTGTTCAACCGGCCCGGCATCGGCAGCCTGCTGATCAATTCGATCGCGCAGCGCGACTACCCGGTGATCCAGGCGGGCGTGGTGATGTTCGCCTTCTTCGTGGTGATCATTAACCTCGCGATCGACCTGGCCTATGTCCTCGTCGACCCAAGAATCCGGGTGAAATGATGAGCAACGCAATCCAAGAGCTCGAAGCGGTCCCGCCGAATGTCAGTCGCTTTCACCTGATCCAGCGGATCATCCTCGGCAAGCCCGCGACGGTCCTCGCCGCGCTGATCGTGTTGATCTTCATCATTATCGCGCTGTTGGCGCCGGTGCTGGCGCCCTACGACCCGCTGGCGCAAAGCTATCTCAAGATCAACCTGCTGCCCTCGCCCGACAACTGGCTGGGCACCGACCAGTTCGGCCGCGATATCCTGTCCCGCCTGATCTGGGGCTCACGCAATTCGCTGATCTTCGGGCTGGTATCGCCGACGCTGGCCGCCATCATCGGCACGTTCCTCGGCGTCACCGCCGGCTATTTTGGCGGCATCGTCGACCGGCTGCTGAGCCGGGTCATCGACATGCTGCTGGCCTTCCCCGAACTGCTGCTGGCGATCATGATCGCGGCGGTGCTCGGCGGCGGGTTCTGGAACATCATCGCGGTGATCACGGTGGCGTTCATCCCCGGCTTTGCCCGGGTGGCGCGCGCCACGACCCTTGCCGTCAAGCAGGAGCCATATGTCGAGGCGGCGACGGCGGTAGGCGTTTCGACGCCGGTGATCATCCTCCGCCATATCGTGCCAAATATCTCGTCCTCAATCGTCGTGCTGCTGACGCTGTGGACCGCTTCGGCGATCCGTCTCGAGGCGTCGCTCAGCTTTCTCGGCCTCGGCACGCAGGCGCCCAATCCGAGCTGGGGCAACATCATCCGCGATGGGTTGAACAATGTTTTCGGCTCGCCCTGGCCGATCGTTGGCGCCGGCGTTGGGATCACGGTCGTGGTGCTGGCTTTCAACCTGATCGGCGATGCCGTGCGCGATGTGCTGGATCCGGAGATCGGCCAATGAGTACGCCCCTGCTGAAGGTTTCCAACCTCGCGGTCGAATTCGGCCCCAAGGTCAAGCCGATCCGCGTCGTCGACGGGGTCAACTTCGAGATCGCCGCTGGTGGTACAGTGGGCATCGTCGGGGAGTCGGGGTCGGGCAAATCCATCACCTCGCTCTCGATCCTGCGGCTTATTCCCGAACCGCCAGGCCGCATCGCGTCGGGGCGGATCGAATTCAACGGCGTGAATTTGCTCGACCTGCCGCGCTCGAAAATGCCGGAAATCCGCGGCCGCGACATCGCGATGATCTTCCAGGAGCCGATGAGTTCGCTCAACCCGGTGATGACCATCGGCGACCAGATCGGCGAAGCCATCATGCTGCACGAGGGCTTGAGCCGCGAGCAGCGGCGCAACAAGGTCATCGACATGCTGAAGCTGGTCGGCATGCCCGACCCGGCCAGCCGCATCGATTCCTATCCGCACCAGTTCTCGGGCGGCATGCGGCAGCGCGTGATGATCGCCATGGCGGTGGCGTGCAATCCAAAGCTCTTGATCGCGGACGAGCCGACCACGGCGCTCGACGTCACTATCCAGGCTCAGGTGCTGGACCTGATGAAATCGATCCGTACCCGGCTCGATACCGCGATCCTGCTGATCTCGCACGACCTCGGGATCATCGCCGAAATCTGCGAGCGGGTGATCGTGATGTATGCCGGGCGAGTGCTGGAAGACGGCGACGTGCACTCGATCTTCCGCAATCCCAGCCACCCCTATACGCAGGGCCTGCTGCAATCGATCCCGCGGCTCAAGGACGAGCGGCACAGGCTGTTCCAGATCCCCGGTTCGGTGCCGCAGCCGGGCACCCTGAAGCAGGGCTGCCCGTTCTACGCGCGCTGCCCAAAGCGGATCGACAAATGCGCCAGCCAGATGCCGCCGATGTTCAAGTTCGGCCCGCAACACAAAGCCGCGTGCTGGGTGACGGCGGAAGCCACGCAGGCGGCGGTGGCGGAGACGGTACAATGAGCGAGACGCTGGTACGCGCCACGGACCTGGGCAAGACTTTCGCAAGCGGCGGCGGCTTTAGCCTCGGCCACACCAACCCGGACGTGCGCGCCGTCGACGGCATCTCGTTCGAGATCGCCAAGGGCGAAACCCTGGCGCTGGTCGGGGACTCGGGTTGCGGCAAATCCACTCT
>JAQGKB010000165.1 GCA_028290345.1 Hyphomicrobiales bacterium
ACATGGTCACCATGGTTCCGCATTCGCTGGCGGTGGGCGGGCTGATGATCGATCCGGCCAGCGGCATAAAGAGCGTCGCCGACCTCAAGGGCCAGACCATCGCGGTCGCCGGCACACCGGTCGACAAGAGCTGGGTGGTGCTGCAGGCCTATTACAACAAGCAGACCGGCGGGAACCTCGCCAACGACGCCTCGATCAAGTTCGGCGCCCCGCCGCTGATCAACCAGCTGCTCAGCGGCGGCCAGGTCAAGGTGGCGCTCAATAACTGGAACTGGAACGTGCGCACCGGTCTCGAGGGCAAGCAACAGCTGATTTCAGTGGCGCAGATGCTCTCCGAACTCGGCGTCAGCGCGCAGCCCCCGCTGCTCGGCTGGGTGTTTACCGATGCCAACGCCGAGAAGAACAAGGACGGCATCAAGGCCTTCCTCGACGCCTCCTTCGATACCAAGAAGGCCCTGCTCACCGACGACAAGGTTTGGGAAGGGCTGAAGGACGTGATGGGGGTCAAGGACGATCAAAAACTCTTTACCGCCATGCGCGACGCCTATCGTGAGGGCATCGTGAAGAGCTATATCCCCTCCAAGATGGATGCTGCGGCCGAAAGCTTTGCGTTGCTCGCCAAGTTCGGCGGCAAGGACGTGGTTGGTGACGCCAATGCGCTCTCCGACGGCACGTTCTACAAGGGGTACCGCAAATAGAGCTTGCGCCGAGCGGCAGGCCGCCGGCGAAAGTCAGGCCTACCCAAACGATCGTACGAGACCGCTTTGTCGAGCTGCTGTCGCTGCCGCTGCTGCTGGTAATCTGGCAAGCGGCTGCGATGGTGTTCGCCAACCGGCTGTTTCCGACCCCGATCGAGGTCGCTGAACAGATCTGGACGCTGACCACCACCGGCAAGCTTTTGCCCGATCTCGGCAAGACCCTGGCCCGCGCCTCCATCGCCTTCGTGATCTCGATGCTGATCGGCACGGCGCTGGGCATCGCCTTCGGCCGCGTGCGGCTGATCGACCGGCTGTTCTCCACCTGGGTGGTGGTCGGGCTGAACCTGCCCGCGATAGTCGTCGCCATCGTGCTCTATATCTGGCTCGGGCTCACCGAATACGCGCTGATCCTCGCCGTGATCTGCAACAAGGTGCCGCTGGTGATCACCACCATCCGCGAGGGCGTACGCAACCTCTCGCGTGATTATGATGAGCTGGGCCGCGCCTATCGCATGTCCTTCGGCCGGCAGCTGCGCTATATCTTCATACCGCAACTGACGCCCTTCGTGCTGGCGGCTGCCCGCACCGGATTGTCGCTGGTCTGGAAGATCGTCCTGGTGTTCGAAGTGCTGGGCAGCGACGGCGGCGTCGGCTTCCGCATCAGCGTCTTCTTCCAGTTCTTCGATATCAGGAGCATCCTGGCCTACACTGCGACATTCATCCTCGTCGTGCTCATCCTCGAATATGGCATTATGCGGCCTCTGGAACGGAGGGTGCTGCAATGGCGAACGGACCGGACCTGAAGCTCGAGATTACCGAGAAGCGCTTTGCGGTGCTGCCGCAGCCGCTGTACGCCGACCTGCGGCTCGATATCGCCGCCTCGTCGGTGGTGGCGCTGGTCGGCCCGTCCGGCGTCGGCAAATCCTCGCTGCTGCGCATGATCGCGGGCATCGATACGGAATTCTCCGGCAGCATCACCATCGGCGGACGGCCTGCCGCCGATGCGCCGCCGGCCGGGTTCGTGTTCCAGGACCCAAGGCTTTTGCCCTGGCTCACCATGCTCGACAATATCCTGGCCATCCGCCCGGAAACCCGCGTCGCCGATGCCTTGAAATGGCTCGAGCGCGTCGGCCTCAAGGGTTATGAAAAGGCCTTCCCGCACGAGCTGTCCGGCGGCATGCAGCGCCGTGTGGCGCTGGCGCGAGCGCTCTCCGTCAATCCAAAACTGCTGCTCCTCGACGAGCCTTTCGTCTCGCTGGATCGGCATCTGGTAGCGGGGATCCTCGCGGTCTTCATCGATGTGATCGAAGCGGAAAAGCCGACGGTGGTGCTGGTGACGCACCTGCCCGAGGATGCCGCGCGCATCGCCGATCGGGCCATCGTGCTCGATGGCCGGCCGGCGCGCATCGTCGCCGATCTCGCCTTCGATGTGCCGCGCGCCGCGCGGACCCCGCTCGAGGTGGTTCGGCTCACCGAACTGCTCGGCTCATTTTCCGCGGAGACCCCGGCATGACCGACGCCCCGATCCTGCAACTCGTCGATGTCCACAAATCCTACGGCAGGACAGAAGCGCTCAAGGGCATCAGCCTCGATATCGGCCCGTCGGAGGTCATCGGCCTGCTCGGGCCGAACGGGGCGGGAAAGTCGACGCTGTTCCAGATCGCCGCCGGGCTGTTCGCCCCCGATGCCGGGGAGGTCAAGGTCTTCGGGCTCGACTACAGGCACCATTCCTCGGCGATCCTCGCCCGCCTCGGCGTGGTGTTCCAGTCACGCTCGCTCGACCTCGACATGACGGTGCGCGCCAATCTGCGCTTCCATGGCGGGCTGTTCGGGCTCTGGGGCAAGCAGCTCGATGCGCGCATCCTGGAAGTGACCGAGCTGCTCGAAATCGCCGACCTGGTCAAAAAACCGGTGCGCACGCTATCGGGCGGCAACCAGCGCCGGGTCGAGATCGCCCGCGCCCTGCTCAACCATCCCAATCTGCTGCTGATGGACGAGCCCTCGGTTGGCCTCGATGCCACCACCCGCCGCATGCTGGTGCAGCACATGCAGGTGGTCCGCGAACGCAATGGCACCTCGATCCTGTGGGCCACCCATATCGTCGAGGAGGTGGAGCATGCCGATCGCGTCGTGCTGATCGCGGCCGGCCAGATCGTACGCGTCGGCACCCCCGCCGAACTCATGACCGCCGCCGGGGCCAACGATCTCACCGAGGCCTATATCGCGCTCACCAGTCCACTGGTCGGGCACCCGCTGCAGGATCCCGCGGCCTGACCTTCACCGGAAC
>JAQGKB010000184.1 GCA_028290345.1 Hyphomicrobiales bacterium
GCCTGGCTGCGCGCCGCCATCGGCCAGCATGCCGAGCGCTTCGACCTCGACGTGTCGATCAGCGGCGAGTCTTTCCTGACCGAGCCAGGCCCGGTCGTCACCACGCTGAAGAACGCCATTGCCCGCGCGTCCGGCGTGGAGCCGAAGCTCGACACCGGCGGCGGCACGTCGGATGCGCGCTTCGTCGCGCAATATTGCCCGGTGGTGGAACTGGGGCTGGTGGGCACGACCATGCACCAGATCGATGAGCGCGTCGCGATTGCCGACGTCACCGCCCTCGCCCGGCTCTACGCCGATGTCATCGTTGACTTCTTCAAGGCGGAGCGCTGATGAACCTGATCCAGACGCTGCGCGAAGCGGGCTTGGGCTGGCGCGAAATTATTCGCGGCAAACCGGGCTGGCGCAGCCATTTCGATATCAACCGGCGCGGCCTGCTGGTGGCGATTGTTTTTTACCTCGTGCTCGCGGCGGTTGCCCTGGCCGTCACCAGCGCCATTCTAGGCATCCCTTCCATCGGGCAATTGATCGTGGCGGTCCTCTTTTCCGTGGTGCCATTGCTGGGATTGGCACTGGCGACGATCTGGACCTGCTGGCTGCTGCGCGCCCAAACACCGCTGCTGGACCTGCTGATCCCCGAGATTTATGGCTTCGGCGTGGTCATGCCGATTGGAACCGTGGGCGCGCTGGCGGGCAACGAGATCAAGCTTCTGGCGTTGGGCGCCCTGGCCTTTATTGTCTTCCGGGCGGCACAGGTTATCGGCGGATTTAGATTGCCGGTGGCAATTGCCTTTGCGGTTTTGACGATAGTTGTGCTTGTCGCGCTGCAGCGAAGCCTCTACATGCTGGCCAACGCCACCGGCTTGCTCTAGCGGATTATTTGCAATTTTGTCCGATCATCCTTCGACTTTTCTTGACGAACTGACCCGTGCCGCGCGCGGCTGCGTTGCGCTGCTGGTCGGCGACAAGCGGGCTGCCGGGTATTTCGATTTCAGCCAGCGCGGTCTTGCCGGCAGCTTTATCGCCTTCCTGCTCGCCACGGCGTTCAGTGCCTACCTGCCGGACCTGCTGCATGCGCCCAATGGCGGCCTTCCGACCTGGAAGGCCCTGCTGGTAGCCGCGCTGCTGTTCGCCTTGCAGATCGGATTTTCCGCACTGGCCCTGCGCCAGATCAAGCGGCTCGACGGGCTGGTGCCGTATCTGGTTGCCGACAACTGGTCGAGCTTTTTCATCTCGATCGGCTCGAGCCTATTGGCCGCCTTCGGGTTCGGCGGCGATTTCGGTATCATCATCGTCGGGTTGTTGGTGCTGGTGCTCGAGATCAACATCGCCCGTATCATCGTCACGCTGTCGCCATGGCAGATCGCAATGTTCTTGGTGGCGCGTGTGGTCGGGGTGAGCATCGGGCTGGTCATCTTCGGCATGTTCTTCCCGATCTTTTCGGCTGCCGCCGGGACCCCGGCCGGTTAGGGCGAGGCATTGCGTTATTCCCGCGAAAGCAGGAATCTCCGCTTTGGGTTTAGTGGCTCACGAACCGAGATTCCCGCTTTTGCGGGAACCGCCCGGTGATGAAATCACCCGCCCCTCAATATTCGACCCTGACGAGATAGAGTCCTTGCGGCGGCGCCAGGGGGCCGCAGCGGGAGCGGTCGTGGGCGTCGAGGGCGGCACGGAACTGGCGCGGGCGCCATTTGCCTTCGCCGACGAGTTTCAGCGAACCGACCATCGAGCGCACCTGATGGTGCAAAAAGCTGCGGGCGCCGGCGTTGATGACGATTTCATCCGCATGGCGCATCACGTCGAAGCGGTCGAGCGTCTTGACCGGTGATTTGGCCTGGCACTGCGCATCCCGGAACGTGGTGAAATCGTGGGTTCCGAGGATCAGTTGCGCCGCTTCATGCATGGCGTCGGCATCGAGCGCCACCGGCACGTGCCACACGCGATTGTGCTCCAGCGCCGGCCGGGCGCGGCGGTTGAGGATGCGGTATTCATAGAAGCGAGCCTTGGCGGAAAAGCGCGCCTCGAAAGTCTCGTCGACCGCTTCCGCCTCGACCACAGCCACCGGATTGGGTTTCAGGTGAAAATTCAGGGCTTCACGAATCCGGCGCGCATCCCATTCGCGTTCGAGATCGAAATGCGCCACCTGGCCCAGAGCATGGACGCCGGTATCCGTGCGGCCGGCCGCCTGGGTGACGACGGTCTCAGCCGAAAACGCAAAGATCGCCTCCTCCAGCGCCTGCTGCACTGACGGGCGATCGGCCTGCCGCTGCCAACCGCAGAAAGGGCTGCCGTCATATTCGACTGTCAGCCGATAGCGGTGCATCAGGTTGCTACGACTAGCGTGCCGCTAGCTCCAAACTTGACGCTGGCCGTGCCGCGCAGGAAGGTCGGTGCGTCCATCACGCCCTTGCCTTCGCGCTGCACCGAGGTGAGCCGGACGGCGCCGTCGCCGCAAGCGATGGTGAGTTCCTCATCGAGGATGGTGCCAGGCGCGCCCTGCCCTTCGGCCAGCGTGGAACGCAACGCCTTGATCCGTACCGGCTTGCCCCCGACTTCGAGCTCGAACCAGGCGCCGGGGAATGGCGAGAGGCCGCGGATGAGGTTGTGCACCTCGGCGGCCGGCTTGCTCCAATCGATGCGGGCCTCCGCCTTCTCAAGCTTTTTGGCGTAGACGGCGCCGGCTTCGGATTGCGGGGTGAATGTCAGGCTGCCGCGTTCTAACGCTGCCAGCGCCCGGCCCATCAGGTCGGCGCCGACGCGCATCATCTTGTCGTGCAGTTCGCCGGCGGTCATGTCCGGGCCGATGGGCATCTCGTCGACCAGCGCCACCGGGCCGGTATCGAGCCCCTCTTCCATCTGCATCACCATGACGCCGGTGCGGGTATCGCCGGCCATGATGGCGCGCTGCATCGGCGCCGCGCCGCGCCAGCGCGGCAGGAGCGAACCATGCAGGTTCAGGCAGCCGAGGCGCGGAGCATCGAGAATCGGCTTGGGCAGCAGCAGCCCATAGGCGACGACCACCGCGACATCGGCATCGTGCAGCGCGAACACGCCCTGCTCTTCCGCCCCCTTCAGCGATTTCGGAGTGAAGACCGGGATGCCAAAACCTTCCGCCGCCAGATGCACCGGCGACTTGCGCTCGGCCTGGCCGCGACCGGCCGGCTTCGGCGCCCGCGTATAGACCGCGACCACCTCATGGCCGGACGAGACGATTTCGCTCAGCGTCGGCACGGCAAAATCGGGCGTGCCCATGAACACGATACGCATGGCGAATAGACCTCTCGTCCGGTCGAGCCGGATTACCCCTATTCAGCGGGGGCGCTCAGAAAGACGATATCAGCTCGCGCGCTTGGCGATCTTTTCGGCTTTTTCGAATTTCTTGATGACGCGGTCGCGCTTCAGGCGCGACAGATAATCGATATAAAGTACGCCATCGAGGTGATCGATTTCGTGCTGCATGCAGACCGCGAGGCGATCATTCGCCTCCGTCGTCACCGCCTTGCCGTCCAGATTGGTGTAGCGAACGGTGACGCCGGCGGGCCGCTCGACCTCGTAATAGAGTTCGGGTATCGAGAGGCACCCTTCCTCGGTCACAGCAGTATCCTCGGAAAACTTCAGAATTTCCGGATTGACCATGACGATGGGCTCGGGCGTGGCGCCTTCCTTGGCAAGGTCCATCACCACGACGCGCTTCATCACCCCGATCTGGGTCGCGGCGAGGCCAACGCCGGGCGCGTCGTACATGGTATCAAGCATGTCCTTGGCGAGGGTCTTGATCTCCTGATCGACCTCTATCACCTCGTCGGCGACAGCCCGCAGGCGCGGATCTGGCAGTGTAAGAATTGGGCGGATAGCCATCGGCGAAGTCCTTCAGCGGCATTTTCACTTCGATATGGTATTTCTCGCTGCCGGGTCAACTACAAGCGCTGCAAAGCGGCCCTGCACCCCAGCGACGGTGCCTGATGGGCGAGTTTGCGGGCGGCAGGAAAGAACATTCAAAGAACACCGAATCGGATAAACAGGACGGATGAACACCGTATTCCTTACCTTGGGCGGCCTGCCCATCACCGTTGTAACGGCCAGCGCCGCAGCGGTGGGCCTCGTCGTGCTGCTATTGCTGATCCTGGTTGTCGTTGCCTCGCGCGCCGCAAGGCTGCGGGCCAAGGACGTGGCGCGGCAAGCGCAACTCAGTGACCAGTTGCAGCGGCACCTCGCCGATATGATGCAAAAGCAATCGGAAATGACCGGCCGCATGCAGACCATGTCGGAGATTTTCGGCACCCGCACGTCCGATCTGACGCGGGCGCTGAGCGAGCGCATCGAGGCATCGAGCCACCGCGTCAACCAGTCGATGACCGAGACCCGCACCAAGACCGAGGAAAGCCTTGCCAAGCTCAATGAGCGGCTGGCGGTGATCGACAGGGCGCAGAGCAACATCACCCAGCTTTCGGGCGAGATCGTCACCCTGCAGTCGATCCTCTCCAACAAGCAGACGCGCGGCGCTTTCGGGCAGGGCCGGATGGAAACCATCATCGCCGACGGGCTACCGATCGGCGCCTATCGCATCCAGCCGACATTGTCGAACGGCTACCGGCCCGATTGCCTGGTGCTGATGCCTAACGACGCGCCGTCGCTGGTGATCGATGCCAAGTTCCCGCTCGAGAGCTGGCAGCGCATCAACGAGGCCGTCACCCCCGAAGACGCGAAGCAGGCCGCCAATGGCTTCAAGGCCGACATCTGGGTGCATGTGAAGGCGATTTCGGAAAAATACCTTGTTTCAGGGGAAACCCAGGACACGGCCTTCATGTTCGTGCCCTCGGAATCGATCTTTGCCGACCTGCACGAGCGGTTCGAGGACGTGGTGCAACGGGCGCTGCGGGCGCGTGTGGTGATCGTCTCGCCGTCGATCCTGATGCTCTCCATCCAGGTGATCCAGGCGCTGCTGCGCGACGTGCGGATGCGCGAACAGGCCGGAGTCATCCAAAAGGAAG
>JAQGKB010000126.1 GCA_028290345.1 Hyphomicrobiales bacterium
ATCAGAAGCAGGATTGACCATTTGTCACCGACCCGCGCCAGGATGTCTGCCGCCCGGCGGCAATCAGCGGGAAGTTGTTGTGGTTTAGTGCTCATGCGGCAAACATAAGGTCGATCACGTTGTGAATAAAGACCGCGGGCACATCGATCCCAGCAATGGTTTGGCGAACTGCCGGTCGCGGTTGTCGAGAACCGCTACGTCCATACGGGCGTCCACGCGCGACTAACAGCAGATCTCGCCATCGATCAGCAGCGTGCCCCGGGTCAGATTCTGCAGCGACACGCGGGCGAATCTGTCGGTCCAGTCCAGGCCGTCCCGGGTGTAAACCCGGACGGCCTTGCCGCTGATCGCCGCCTGGCACCGCGCAGACGAAGCCGGACTTTGGGTGGCGAAAGTTTATCGGCCCACCGCGTCGAACGCGGGGCACCAGATCGGGGCGGAGCCTCCGGATGGTGCCGATCACGCCGCTGGCTGAAGCGCGTCAGCCTTTCCGAATCGACTAGTGGGCGAAAGTGATTTGCATCCTAAGGCGCTGATCCGGCCGGAAAGCGGCCATGGTACCCTAATGGGAGACATGGAGAACCGCCTTGCCCGGGAAGCCGCGATCCAGCAGCCGCCGAGCGATGTGGGCGACCTCCGTCCAGGAAGCCTCGACACCGATTTGGGCTTCAGCCGACCGAGTTTGATAAGGTTGAGCAAGATGCCCAGACCATCAGCCACGGGCTCGGTCGCCGCAATATCGTCGGCCAGGACGAAGGCTCTCAGCAACGTTGAAAAAGGCGGTGTTGTCAAACCTGACGTCCTCGCCACCGGTCGCGCCGTACGTCACGCAGACGCCGTTTCGGCGCAGCATGGTCAACGCCGCCGATAGGGCCGACCCGCCGACGCCGTCGACCACCAGGTCGAAAGGGCCGAACGGGACGGCGGCCGCCAGGGTATCGCCGACTATCACCGCCCCGGTGCTCGCGGCGCTGTCCAATGCCTGCTGCCGCGGCTGGCGGATATGGGAATAGACCTCCACGCCGGCGGCGGCGGCCAGTTGGATGGCGAACTGGCCGACACCTCCGGACGCGCCGTCAACGAGCACCTTCTTGCCCAGTAGGAGTCCCCCTTTTCGCAAAACATGAAGCGCGGTGAGACCCGCCACAGGTAGGCTGGCCGCCTGGGCATCGGTGACCTTGTCGGGAATGACGGCGATCGAAACTATCGGTGCGCTCACCTGCTGCGCCCAGGCTCCGATCGGCAGCATCCCCACGACGCGCGCGCCCACGGCCGGTGCGCCCATCACGCCGTGATCGTCCTCCACGACACCAGCAAAATCCCAACCGGGGCAGGTCCCGGTCGGCGTGACCGTAAGCGCCCGTTTCACCTCACCGCGGTTCAATGAGATCGCGGTCACCCTGATGGTGACTTCACCTGGCTTCGCTGGCGCAGGATTCACCTCCCGGAGCACAAGCCGTCGGGCGTCGGCTTGGTCGACAGTGATCGCAGATGGCATCGTGGTGTCCTCGGTTACTTGGCGTCGTGAGCGCCGGCGGGTGTACGGCACAGACGCCGCCGGGCGCTTGCATCGGACTCCCGTGACCCAGGAAGATCGTTGGAAGCCGGTGCTCAGCCCGCTTCTGGTGTTTGTTCTTGTGCGATCTATTGGCCAACGCCGATCTGGCTCATGAAGCTGGCGTTATCCCAGAACAGGTACTCTTCATCCATGACGCCGTCCTTCCAGTGGCCCACGGTGCACAGCGTCAGCTTGAACGGTTTGCCGGTCGGGGGGATGACCTTGCCGCCCGGCAGTTGCATCGGCTTGGTGAAGGTGCCTTCCAGAAAGCCGATGACCGACGTCCAGTCGCCTGACTCAATCCGGATGGGGTGGGTCTTGATGTTGGTGTCCGGCGCGAAGGTGAAGATGCCCTTCAACTCCTCGATGTGAGCGGGAAGCCCGCGCGAAGTATGCCCGTCCGGGTAGTGCACCAGGATGTCGGCCGCGTGGCTTTCGTGCAGCCGATCCCACCTCTGGTGGGAATAGACCTCGAAGTCCAAGGTATCGAACGTCTTCAGATGCTCGTTGCCGATGCGTTCGGCCGTCCTGTAGCGGGCCAGCGCTTCCGCATCCGATTCCGAACTTGCGGCGGCGGCCACGGGCCCCGCAAACAATGCGGAGGCGGCGAGGCCGACCATCGCGCCGCGACGTGTTGTTGAGCTCATTTGGAATTCCTTCTCTTGCTTGCAGGAGGACCGGCGACCCAATGTCGACCTTCCACTGCAACCAACATGGCCCCATCGCCTGCCCGGAAAAACGGGGGTAGTTTCGAAGATCTCCCTCAGATAAATTGATGGACATGGATGCGCTCACCCTCGATCAGTTCAGGGTCCTGATGACCGTAGTTCAGGAGGGAAGTTTCTCTGCAGCGGCCCGGAAGCTGAACCGCGCCCAGACGGCTATCACCTATGCGGTTCAGAAGCTGGAGGAGCAGATCGGCGTCGATCTGTTCGACCGGACGGCGTATCGCCCCATCTTGACCGAAAGCGGCCGAGCGCTTCTGCCGCGAGTGCGGACCATCGTGCAAGAAGTGGACAGTTTCAGCGTTCAGGCGCGCGGCATCGCCGGCGGCCTTGAAACCGAACTGTCCCTGGTGGTCGACTCCATGTTTCCGATGAGCCTTCTGGTCGGGGCTCTCGCTGGATTTCAGGAGAAGTTCCCCTTCGTACAGAACCGGGTACACGTGGGAGACCCTCGGGGCGGCAGCGCAGGCGATTGTCGATGGCGCGGCAGATTTGGGACTCATCACCGCGTTCGCCAGCGAATTGGCAGACCTGATACGAACGACCGTGGCCAGGGTCGAACTGGTTCCTGTTGCAGCGCCGGAGCATCCGCTCTGTCAGATGGACGGACCGCTGCCCACCGATGTCTTGCGGGCTCATGTACAGCTTGTTTTGAGTGACAGGTCGTCCTTGACCGAAGGGCGGGACCTGGGCGTTGTCGCTGTGCGCACGTGGAGGCTTGCCGATCTCGGGGCCAAGCACGCCATGCTGCTTGCGGGTCTCGGCTGGGGCAGCATGCCTCTGCATATGGTCTCAGCCGATCTGAAGGCGAGACGCCTCGTCCGCTTGAGGCCCACCACCTGGGACGGATCTGATCAGACGCCGAAACTGGCGATGGTCCTGGCTCGCCGACACGATAAGGTCCTGGGCCCAGCGGGAACTTGGCTGGTTCACCAGCTCACGCATAGGTCTGCCTCGCTCTTCTGAGCCGCCCGCACTCCCTGCCCATCCTTGTCGTCGGGGGAGTGTGGCGGTCAGCTACAGCCGGCGGCCAGGATGCATGCGCTCACCGCATCGGCCGCGACGAGCAGGGCCTTGCCGAGGGCGGCGTGGCCGGGGATGTTTGATAGGGGCAAGATTGGCTGTGATGCACGATCATTGGCCCAGGTTCCCCGACGAGGCGCACTTCGGTCGCAGCGGAACGAACTGGTAGCCACCAAGGCTTGGCTACCAGTCCCAGCGAACACCGGTCAGTTCTTCGCTCAGCGACCAAAGCCGATCGGCCAGGAGCGCATCTGCCGCCCATGGGCGGACACCGGTTTTGCGGGTATCCCCGACGGGCGCCAGTTCTGCAATGTCGCAATTCTCGCAATAGACGCCACCCCTGCCCACCAGCTGCGGGCTGGTGGCACACCAAACGCTGGTCGCGGCGCCCTGCCCCACCGACTTCAAGTCGCCTTCGGGATCGACGCGAAGTGTGCCGTCAGCATCGTGCGGATCAAAGGCCTTGATTTCCGCGTCCGAGAGGCTGCGGGCGAGATCGGTGAGAATGGTGCCGGGATGAAGCGAGAAGGCGCGGATACCGTGCGCTTCGCCACGGCCGTCCAGCCCGAGTGCGAACAGGGCATTGGCAGTCTTCGATTGCCCATAGGCTGCCTGTAAAAAGGCGAAGTGAATTCACCCCTCCCTGTCAGGCAGATCAAAGGTTTGCAAGGTCACGGTCAGGGTTACGCCGGCAACCGCAAGAACTCTGTGCAAGCTCATAGCGGTCTCCCTTTATCATCTGCGAGGCAGCATTTGTACGTTCCTGCTTGCGAGCAGGCGTTGACGATTGTCAGCCAGCGGTCGTGAAGCGGCGCAACTTGGACTGATTTCATGGCTCGAAAGCACGCAATGCGAGCAGTCCCGGGCCGCCCCGTTCGCCCCGGCCGGCGCCACCTGATGGCGCTGGCCGTGACGCGCCACATCGATGGTCTGCCGCCGCTCGTTTTCCTGCCTGGCATTGCTCAGGGTGGCGGGTTGCTTGCCTTGGCCAGCCCAAGCAAAGATGTTAGATGCCCCTGCTCGCCCCAGCCAACCCCAGGTGCCCCAGTATGAAAACCTACCAGCTCCCCAAAACCGGCCGTAACGTCTCCAGCGTCATCTTGGGATTGATGCGGATCAAGGCGATGAGCAACTCCGAAATCCAGCAATTGGTCGGCGCGGCGCGTGAAGCCGGCGTCAATGTCTTCGACCATGCCGACATCTACGGCGGCGAGCGCCACCGCTGCGAGGCCCGGTTCGGCGAGGCGGTATCGTTCACCGCCGCCGAGCGATCTAAGGCCGAACATAGGCATTACGGCCCGGAACACGAGATATCTCCCACCCTCTCGCACTGGTGCGTTGCTTGCAATCGCCTGGCGCCAAGCAGAGGTTCGCGACCGAACGAGGCTGTAGGTGATCGATCGCGGTGCCTGCCATCGCCCTTCAACTAGGGCAGGATGTGTCCGGCGGCGGTGAACAGGCGGTACCATTCTTCGCGGGTCAGCGGCACGGCCGAGCCGGCCGCGGCCTCGGTGACGCGGATTGGCTTGGTGGTGCCCAGCACCACCTGGATGTTGGCCGGATGGCGTGTGATCCAGGCCACGGCGATGCCCATCGGGGTAACGCCATAGGCCTTGGCAAGGTCGTCGAGGGCGTTGTTGAGTTCGGCGAAGTTCTCGCGGTCGCCGAGGAACACGCCGTCAAAGAAGCCCTTCTGAAAGGGCGACCAAGCTTGCAACATCATTCCACTGAGGCGGGAATAGTCGAGCAGGCCGTTGTCGCGGTCGACCGACTGACCTAGCCCAGCCATGTTGGCGGCCACTCCTGCGGTGATGAGCGGTGCGTGGGTGATGCTCAACTGCACCTGGTTGACGATCAGCGTGGCATGGCAATGCAAGTTGATGACGATCCGTCGGAACTTCGGCTGGCTTGCGCGATGTCTGTTAAGGGGGCGCATTGGGTTCCATCCAAAGACCTATCCAACAGTATGGTTTAGGAAACTTACGGAGCCTTCCTGGAGCAACCTTTAGCATTGGGGAGGGTTGTGTTCCATCTGGGTGCACACGTCTGTAGCGCCCGGCGCAGGACCCCAAAGATGTCTGGATGGCCAGAGATGTCGTCCGGCAGAGCGGGCATTCGTGCCGTATTTCGCTCAGCTCATCAGCACCTTTCAAACCAGAGAGACAGCATGAAAACGATCCAGAATTGTCAAAAGGCCTTGAAAAGGTTTGGACGTCTATCACCCCGAAAACGGGGGCCTTATTCCACGCCGAATCACATCCAGAATAGCCTCGCAGTCGCGATGCTTTTAGCGGCGACTGCGGTGCCGGCACTGGCCCGAGAAGCGGGCTCCAATCCAAACGGCACCTTCGTGGATAAGTGGGGCACCACTATCACCTTTGCTCTCTGCGGCAACGGAACCAACCTGTGTGGAACGCTAGATATCCTGAAGGGCGAGTCTGCCACAAAAGAAAACTTAGCCTATGTAGGCAAACAGGTGATGCAAGCGCAGCAGGTCAAAGCCAATACCTGGAAAGGTAAGCTTGAGGCGGGTGGCATGAGCGCGGAAGCGACCGCCACACAGATTACTCCCGATACCATTGAAATCCGGGGATGTCGTGCAATTTTGTGCGACACGGTAGTCTACAGGCGCCTGTAGGGCTATTTAGCAAAGCCCTGGGGCATTTCCGGGCTTCTGCTTTACCTGAACGCCTGTCTTTACTGAACTCGCGGCAGGTAGGATCATCCGATATATGTCACTCCTACAGATAGGCGGCGATGGCTTAATGGCAGATATGGAGTGCCCCACTGTCGCCTGCGTCCAGCACAAGGACTATGTCCGCGAAAACGGCACGCCAGCATCAAGCAATCAGGGCCGCTATGTCAACGACGCCTTGAGCGCACAGATCGACAAGTTGCGCGCAATCCCGACTAACGATCCCCAGATCAAACCGATCGGCACTGAATTTGAA
>JAQGKB010000198.1 GCA_028290345.1 Hyphomicrobiales bacterium
CTCGTGCGGCAGTACCAGCGGTTGTTCTCGATGGAAGAAGTCGAACTGACCTTCCACGAGGATGCACTGAAGGCCATCGCCAAGCACGCCATCGAACGCAAGACTGGCGCGCGCGGCTTGCGCTCGATCATGGAAGGTATCCTGCTCGATACGATGTATGATCTTCCCTCGCTCGAGGGCGTCGAGGAAGTAGTGATCAGCGCGGAAGTTGTAGAGGGCAAGGACGTGCGTCCGCTCTACATCTACTCCGATCGCAAGAAGGAAGAGTTGAGCACCAGCGCATAAAACCTGCGCTCTGGTCGACAACAAGCCCGCCGGTGAGCACCACCGGCGGGCTCTGTTTTGCGTCCATACTTACGTAGCAGTGGGACAAACCATCGTGGTCTTGTTCAAGGGCCGGCAAGCGCGTAGATTCAATTTCGCCAGGGGGCAAGAGGTTGGCTGAGAATTCAATTCGGCCGCGAGTTTGCGCCGTCCAGTTGGCGGTTCGTCTAAGCGCCGGTGAGCGCTTCGGAAGTGTGTTGTCCGCATCCAAAGGAGACGAATGATGAAGTTTGCCAATATCCTTGGTACGATCGGCAATACACCGGTGGTGCGCATCAACAAGCTCGCCCGGCCAGACGTCAATGTTTACGTCAAAATCGAAGCCTTCAACCCCCTCGGTTCGGTAAAGGATCGGCTGGCTCTGGGCGTGATCGAGGCCGCAGAGCGCTCTGGTGAACTGAAGCCCGGGCAGACGGTAATAGAGGCGACCAGCGGCAACACGGGCATTGGCCTCGCGATGGTGTGCGCGGCAAAGGGCTATCCGCTCGTGCTCACCATGTCGGAAAGTTTCAGCGTCGAACGGCGCAAGCTGATGCGGTTCCTGGGTGCCAAGGTGGTGCTGACCCCGGCGGCCGAGCGCGCCTATGGCATGGTTCGCAAGGCGCAGGAACTGGCTGCCGCCAATGGTTGGTACCAGACCCGGCAGTTCGAGAACGAGGCCAATGCGGATATCCACTCGAGCACGACTGCGAGGGAAATCGTTGAGGACTTCAAGGGCGAGAACCTAGATTTCTGGGTGACGGGGTTCGGGACCGGCGGCACGCTGAAAGGCGTTGGCCGCGTTCTGCGCCAGGCGCGCCCGGAAACCAAGATCATTGTGTGCGAGCCCGAACTGGCACCAATGCTGACCAGCGGGGAGCCGCAGGAGCGGCTCGAGGACGGCTCGGCCGCCGCTCCGCACCCACAGTTCAAACCACATCCGCTGCAGGGCTGGAGCCCGGATTTTATTCCCAAGCTGACCGGGGACGCGGTAACCGCGGGGCTGGTCGACCGGGTGCTCACCATTTCCGGTACGGATGCGATAAAATGGAGCCAGCAATTGGCGCAGAAGGAGGGTATTTTCGTCGGCCTTACGGCTGGCGGAACCTTCGCCGGAGCGCTGCGGATAGCCGATGAGGCTCCGAGCGGCGCGACGATTCTTTGCATGCTGCCCGATACTGGCGAACGCTACCTGTCGACGCCGCTCTTCGGCGACATTCCTGTCGATATGACAGAGGAGGAGATCAGGATTTCGCTCTCGACGCCAAGCGGCCAGCTCCCCCCAAAAGCGTGAGTTGGCCCGAGGCGATGCACCTACAACACAGCTGCGTTGCGTTGACACGCAACCGTTACAAATCGAACGATCTTCACTTGTCGTATGGGATAGGAAACCTATTTATTAGGCAGAATCGGGCAGTCGGCTCATCTACGGCGGCCAGCCTGATTGCTACACGGGCGTGCACTTCCCTCCCTCCCTACAGCACGCCCCGGAAAGGATAAAACATGTCGGACGTCAATTTGGGCGACGCCCAGTTCGATCGCGAGCGGGTCTATCCTGTCTTGCCATTGCGCGACATCGTCGTATTCCCTGGCATGATCGTGCCGCTGTTCGTCGGCCGCGAGAAGTCAGTCAAGGCGCTTGAAGAAGTCATGCGCGATGACAAGCACATTCTTGTGGTGACGCAGAAGAACGCACAGGACGATGACCCGTCGCCGGAGCAGATATATGCAACCGGTACGATCGCGTCTGTGCTGCAGCTGCTGAAACTTCCGGATGGCACGGTCAAAGTGCTGGTCGAGGGGCTCAATCGAGCTACCATCGATCGTTATCTGCAGACCGTAGATTATTTCGAGGCCGAGGCCAGTGTGCTTGCCGAACCCGAGACCGATCCTGTCGAGATCGAGGCTTTGGCTCGCTCTGCCACGACTGAATTCGAAAACTACGTGAAGCTGAATAAGAAAATTTCGGCTGAGGTGATGGCGGCTGTCGGCCAGATCGACAACCACTCCAAGCTCGCCGATACCATCTCGTCGCACCTCGTCATCAAGATTTCCGAGAAGGAAGATCTGCTGGCCACCGTTTCGGTTGCCGAGCGGTTCCAGAAGATTCTCGGCCTGATGGAAGGCGAGATCGGTGTGTTGCAGGTCGAAAAGCGCATCCGCAGCCGCGTCAAGCGGCAGATGGAGAAGACCCAGCGCGAGTACTACCTCAACGAGCAGATGAAGGCCATTCAGCGCGAGCTGGGCGACGGCGAAGAGGGTTCGAACGAGCTCACCGAGCTCGAAGAACGCATCGCCAAGACCAAGTTCTCGAAGGAAGCGCGTGAGCGCGCCAATACGGAACTGAAAAAGCTCAAGCAGATGAGCCCGATGTCGGCCGAAGCCACCGTCGTGCGCAACTATCTCGATTGGCTCTTGAGCTTGCCGTGGGGCAAGAAGTCCAAGGTCAAGCGCGATCTCGGCTATGCCGAAAGCGTGCTCGATGCGGATCACTATGGCCTCGAGAAGGTCAAGGAACGGATCATTGAGTATCTGGCCGTGCAAAGCCGTACGGGCAAGCTAAAGAGCCCGATCCTCTGTCTCGTTGGACCTCCGGGCGTCGGCAAGACCTCGCTCGGCAAGTCGATCGCCAAGGCCACCGGCCGCGAGTTCGTGCGCATGTCCTTGGGCGGCGTTCGGGACGAAGCTGAAATCCGCGGGCACCGGCGCACCTATATCGGCTCCATGCCGGGCAAGGTGATCCAGTCGATCCGCAAGGCGGGCAAGTCCAATCCCTTGTTCTTGCTCGATGAAATCGACAAGATGGGCATGGATTTCCGCGGCGATCCGTCTTCGGCACTGCTTGAAGTGCTGGATCCGGAACAGAACAGCACGTTCAACGATCACTACCTGGAGATCGACTACGATCTTTCGGACGTGATGTTCGTGACAACCTCGAACACGCTGAACATTCCGGCTCCGCTGATGGACCGCATGGAGATCATTCGGCTCAGCGGCTACACCGAGGAAGAGAAGTTCGAGATCGCCCGCCGGCACCTGATCCCCGAGACGTTGAAAGAAAACGGCCTAGACGAAAAGGAATTCATCCTGCCCGACGCCCAGTTGACGCACATTATCCAGCGCTACACGCGCGAGGCTGGCGTGCGTAACCTGAAGCGCGAGATTTCCAAGCTGATGCGCAAATCCGTCAAGGATTTGATCAAGGCGAAGAAGAAGCAGGTCGTTATCGACGACGTTCTGGTCGAGGAATACCTCGGCGCACCGTGGTACCGGCACGGCGAGATCGATGCCGACCCACAGGTCGGCGTGGTGACCGGGCTGGCCTGGACGCCGGTCGGGGGTGAGTTGCTCACCATCGAAGGCGTGATGACCCACGGCAAGGGCCGGATGACGGTGACGGGTAATCTGAAGGAAGTGATGAAGGAGTCGATCTCCGCTGCGAACGGCTACGTCCGTTCGCGGGCCGTCGATTTCGGCATCAAGCCGCCGCTGTTCGATACGCGTGACATCCACGTCCACGTGCCGGAAGGGGCGACCCCGAAAGATGGTCCGTCGGCCGGTATCGCGATGGCTACGGCGATTGTTTCGATCATGACCGGCATCCCGGTGCGGCACGATATCGCCATGACCGGCGAAGTGACGTTGCGGGGCAGGGTGTTGCCCATCGGCGGTCTGAAGGAGAAGCTCCTCGCGGCGCTGCGCAGCGGGGTCAAGACGGTGCTGATCCCCGAGGAGAACGTGCGCGATCTCAAGGAAA
>JAQGKB010000208.1 GCA_028290345.1 Hyphomicrobiales bacterium
GGTCAGATGCGACACGAAAATCAGCGGCCCAATATCCCGCATGAATTTAGTGACCCAGAGGCCCACGTCGGTTGCGCCGGCAACGATTGTCGCGCCCGGTTCTGTCTCGTAAGCGACAGCGAGATCATCGACGCTCGCTGGGATGATCACCCGGTCCTTGCCAGCACCGACTTCGACCCGCTTGCCATCGCGCAGTGCCAACAGACGCCGCTTGATCGCCATGCGTTCCGCCACCAGCGGATCGGCCGCGACGCTGCCATACGCGGAGATCGCCTTGCCCGCCCGGATAATCGGCGCATAGCCGGTGCAGCGGCAGAGATTGCCTTGCAGGCTTTGCTCGATCTGTCGCTGGCTCGGCTGCGGCTGGCGCATCCAGAGGCCATAGAGCGACATCACGATGCCCGGCGTGCAGAAGCCGCACTGGCTGCCGTGATTGTCGACCATCGCTTGCTGCACCGGGTGCAACGCGCCATTGGCCGCGGTCAGATGTTCGACGGTCACCACATGGCAGCCTTCGAGCGACGCTGTGAACCGGATGCAGGCGTTGACACTCTCATAGACCAGTTCGTCGCCGCTGAGGCGGCCGACCAGCACCGTGCAGGCGCCACAATCGCCCTCGGCGCAGCCTTCCTTGGTGCCGCGCAGGCGCTTGCTCAGGCGCAGGAAATCCAGCAGCGTCTGCGTCGCTGGCAGCGCGTCGAGAACGATGTGCTCATCGTTCAGAATGAAGCGCAGCGAATTACGGATTTCTACCAAGCGTCAGCTCCCGCGATAGGTCGAATAGGCGTAGGGCGAAACAAGCAACGGCACGTGATAGTGCGCCTGCTCAGACATCACGAACCGAATCGGCACGGTATCGAGGAATTGATGATCGAGATCGACACCGATCCGCTCGAAATACTGCCCGACATGAAAGATCATCTCGAACGCCCCCATGTGAAACTGGTCGCCCGCCAGCAGCGGCTGGTCGACCCGGCCATCGGCATTGGTATGCGTCGATAAGATATGGTGGCTGTGATCGCCGTGTACCATCAGCAGATCGAGGCGCATCCCCACTGCAGGCTTGCCATGCATGGTATCGAGAACGTGGGTCGTAAGCCGCCCGGATCCTGGCATTATTGTTCATCCTTGCTCAATAAGAACGCACCCTGCCCGACTGACCAGAATTTGCTCTGCGTTCGACTATTGACAGAAATCGACCGCGTTCCAAGGGGGGCGCGCGCGATTTTTTACCAACTGGTCCACTTTCCCGCCCCTTGTGCGCGCAACCCCGCGTCTGCATAAATGGGAAAACCGCGAGAACCCCCATGCGCTACCCCCGTAACATGCTCGGCTACGGCCAGAATCCACCCTTTGCCAACTGGCCGGGCGGCGCGCATGTGGCCGTGCAATTCGTGCTCAACTACGAAGAAGGCGCCGAGAACAACATCCTGCATGGCGACCAGGCCTCCGAAGCGTTCCTGGCTGATGTAGTGGGCGCCGCGCCCTGGCAGGGCCAGCGGCACTGGAACGTTGAGTCCATGTATGAATATGGCGCGCGGGCAGGCTTCTGGCGGCTGCATCGCCTGTTTACGCAGAATCAGGTGCCGCTGACAATTTACGGCGTAGCCACGGCGTTCGCGCGCTCGCCGGCGCAGGTGCAGTCCATGCTCGATGCCGACTGGGAAATCGCCAGCCACGGTTACAAATGGGTCGAGCACAAGGATATGGCGCCCGAGGTCGAGCGGCAGCAGATCGCCGAAGCGATCCGCCTCCACACCGTCGCCACCGGCTCGCGTCCGACCGGGTGGTATACGGGCCGCTCATCGCTGCAGACCGTCGATCTCACCAGCGAGGAAGGCGGCTTCGAATACGTCTCCGACACCTATGACGACGACCTGCCCTACTGGCGAGAGCACAAGGGCCGCGCGCAACTGATCATCCCCTATACGCTCTCGGCGAATGACATGCGCTTCGTCACCGCCTCTGGCTTTGGCGATGGCGAGCAGTTTTACAATTTCCTCAAGGACAGTTTTGATTGCCTCTATGCGGAGGGCGCGGCCGGCAGTCCCAAGATGATGTCGATCGGGCTGCATTGCCGCCTAGTGGGCCAGCCCGGCCGCTTCATGGCGCTGAAACGCTTCATCGATTACGTCAGGGGCCACGAAAAGGTCTGGATCGCCAAGCGCATCGATATCGCCCGGCACTGGGCCAAGGAGCACCCGTACCACGCGCCTGCCCTGCGGCCATCACGCATGGAGCGCGCCGAATTCATCGAGCGCTTCGGCTCGATCTTCGAGCACTCACCCTGGATTGCGGAACGGGCATGGGAAGGCGAACTCGCCCCAGCCAACGATACCGCAACGGGCTTGAATTTCGCACTGCGTAGCCAGTTCCGCATGGCCAGCCAAGCCGAGCGGTTGGCTGTACTAAAAGCCCACCCGGACCTCGCGGGAAAACTTGCCGCGGCCAAGCGTCTGACCGAGGCGTCGACGACCGAACAAGCGTCCGCCGGCCTCGATGCGCTGACCGATGCCGAGCGGGAAAAGTTCACCCACCTCAACGGCGCCTATACTGCCCGCTTCGGCTTCCCATTCATCATCGCGGTTAAGGACAATACCAAGGCAACGATCCTCGCGGCTTTCGAAAACCGCATCGGCAACAGCGAGGAAACCGAATTCCTCACCGCCTGCTCGCAGGTCGAGCGGATCGCCCTGCTTCGGCTGCGCGGGCTGCTGCCGGAGTAAACCGCTACTTGTAGAAGCCTTCGCGCAGATTGATGCTATGCTCGAGCCAGACTTTCATGGCCGCGAGCATGCCGGTCCAGCCCTCGCAATTGCCGAACGAAGCCTTGAGCCCGCTCGGCGTCTCGTGCCAGCCGGCCTCCGAGATGGTGACCAGCGTGCGCCGCCCATCATCGAGCGGTTCGAAGTCCATTGCAACCGTGGTCTGGTAGCCGCCCTCGCTGTCGCTCGCGGCCCAGCGCAGCACGATGCGCCTGTCCTTTTCGACCTCGACAACATCGACGGGAAACG
>JAQGKB010000227.1 GCA_028290345.1 Hyphomicrobiales bacterium
TCTCGCATGGGGAATTTGCGGCGTTTCGCTACGCAGTCCCGATACCCGCGACGCCTTGGCCCCGCAGGATGGTCTCTATACCATTGCCGTTCGTGACGGCAGTTCCGAGCATTTGCAGGTTGTCGGCAGCGTGAAGCGGCTGCTGGTCGCGCCGGAATCGCCGTCAGAGGTGCTTGATCAACTCGCCGATCCGGCCGTCCGCATCGTTTCGCTGACCGTGACCGAAAAGGGCTATTGCCATTCTCCGGCGACCGGAACGTTGGACGAAAGCCATGCCGACGTCGTGCACGATCTTGCCAATCCGGCGGCGCCGCGCTCGGCAATCGGTTTCATTGTCGAGGCTATCGCGCGCCGCCGCGCCGCCGGCACCGCCCCCTTCACTGTTCTTTCCTGCGACAACCTTCCTGCCAACGGTCAGACCGCCGGTCGTGTCATCAAGCGCTTTGCCGAACTGCGCGATACCGCGCTTGGGCGCTACGTCGTGGAAACCGTTGCCTTCCCCTCAACGATGGTCGATCGCATTGTCCCGGCAACCACCGATGCCGATCGGGACGCAGTATCGGCGACCCTTGGCGTCACGGACGCCTGGCCGATCATGACGGAACCCTTCACCCAGTGGATCGTCGAAGACGAGTTCCCGCAGGGCCGTCCGGCCTGGGAGCGGGGTGGCGCGGTGTTCGTCGACGATGTCACGACATACGAGCTGATGAAGCTGCGGCTGCTTAATGGCAGTCACTCGACGCTGGCTTACCTCGGATACCTCGCCGGCCATGAAACAGTCGCCGAGGCCATATCCGCCCCCGGGTTCTCCGATTTGATCGCGGCCATGATGGACGAGGAGATCACCCCGACCCTGCCGCCGCTCGCCGGGTTCGATCTCTCGGGCTACAAGGCGGAATTGCTCGCCCGCTTTCGCAATTCTGCGCTCCGGCACCGCACCTGGCAGATCGCCATGGACGGGTCGCAAAAGCTGCCGCAACGCCTGTTGGGAACCATCCGTGACCGCATTGCCGCTGACCAATCCTATGGGCGGCTGGCGCTGGGCGTCGCCGGCTGGATGCGCTACGCGCTCGGGGGCGACGAGAAGGGCGGGGTCATCGACGTACGCGATCCGCTGATTCAAAAGATCCGCTCGCTGACCGAAGGCGTTGAAGGCGCTGCTGCAATCGCGGACGCCTATTTCAGCCTGACCGAGGTGTTTGGCGATCTCGGCGCCGATGCAGCGTTCCGTCAGACCGTGACAACCGCATTGACGCAACTGCTCGCGGACGGCGCGGCGAAAACCGTGCAGGCCTATTAGGCCTGAACTACTACGCAAGCGGCTGAGCCAACGCTCAGCCGGCCGAGATCAAATCAGCAGCGATGGCCCGGAGGGCTGTCTGCGCGTCCGCCGGGGCGAGCCGGACCTGTAGCCCGCGCTGGCCGCCGTTGATGAAGACGAAGGGCTCGCCGAGGATGCTCTGCTCGATCGCAGTCGGCACCTTGCGCTTCTGCCCGAACGGGCTGATGCCGCCGACATGGTAGCCGGTCAGCCTTTCGGCGTCCGCGGGACGCATCATGCTAGCGCTTTTGCCGCCGAACGCCGCGGCGAGCTTTTTCATGCTGACCTCGTGATCCGAGGGGACGACTACGCAGACTGGCTTGCCATCCAGCTCGGCCATCAAGGTCTTGAGCACGATGCCGGGCGATACGCCCAGCGCCTCTGCAGCCGCCATTCCGATCCGGTCGGCGTTGGGGTCGTAGTCGTAATTGGCCAGCGTGAACGCCACGCCGGCTTTCGTCAGTGCGAGTGTTGCCGCGGTTGTCTTCGCCATAGGTCGCTCACTTCACCCACATGCCGCGCATCTGCGCCCCGATATCGATGCGCACCGGCTGCGGCGCAATCCCCACGATATTCAGCGGCGCCGCCGGTGGCCACATCGTGTCATGGAACAGCGACAACATCGATTTCGTAATAAAACGGGTGCGCTGCGCGTAAATGTGCTTGTCACCGCCACTTCTCTGCTGAGTGACAAAAAACCGTTGCGGAACAATCAGGTGCAGGTCGTCCTTCGCGCGCGTCATTGCCACATAGAGCAGCCGGCGCTCCTCCTCGAGTTCGTGGGTCGAGCCGGTGCCGAGATCGGATGGGATGCAGCCATCTACCACGTTGAGCACATGCACCGATTTCCATTCCTGCCCTTTGGCGGAGTGGATGGTGGAGAGGATCAGATAGTCCTCGTCGAGCAGCGGCACCCCGGATTGGTCGCTGCTGGCGTCGGGTGGATCGAGGGTCAATTCCGTCAGGAAGCGCTCGCGCGACGCGTAACCGGAGGCGATCTGCTGTAGCTGCAGCAGGTCCGCCTGGCGCACCTGCGCATCGTCGTAGATGTTGTCCATCAGCGGCTCGTACCAAAGGCGGGCTCGCTCCAGATCGGCCGGCCATCCGGCCTTGCCGCTTCCAAGATGCTGCATCACATCGATCAGGTTCGGCCAGCCCTCCGAGCCGCGCGCCGGGGTAGGGATATCACACAGTGCCTGCAGCGGACTGGCGGCTTCGAGCATCGTGTCGAGCACGCGCCCCGCGGAACTCGGACCGATACCGGGCAGCAGTTGCATCACTCGGAAGCCTGCGACGCGGTCGCGCGGATTTTCAGCCCAACGCAACACAGCCAGCATGTCCTTGACGTGGGCCGCATCCAGGAATTTCAGCCCACCGAACTTGACGAACGGGATATTCCGCCGCGTCAGCTCGATCTCGAGGGGCCCGCTGTGGCTCGAGGTGCGGAACAGCACCGCCTGCGCCTTCAGCGCCATGCCGCCCTCACGATTTTCGAGCACTCGCTCGACCACGTAGCGCGCCTGGTCCGCCCCATCGCGCACCGTCACCAGTTCCGGGCGGTCACTCGAGAGGCGCTCGGTCCAGAGGTTCTTGGTGAAGCGCTCGCTGGCCTGCTCGATCACGGCATTGGCGGCCGAGAGGATCGGCTGCGTTGAGCGATAGTTTCGATCGAGGGTAACGATGTGCGCGGCCGGTGTGAACTGCATCGGAAAATCGAGGATGTTGCGCACGGTCGCGGCGCGAAACGAGTAGATCGATTGCGCGTCATCCCCAACGACCGTCAGCCCGGCACCGGACGGCTTTAGTGCCAGCAGCACCGAGGACTGCAGGCGGTTTGTATCCTGGTATTCATCGACCAGCACGTGATCAAAGCGCGCGCCCAGATCGACGGCGATGCCAGGATCGCGGACCATCGCGGCCCAATAGAGCAGCAAATCATCGTAGTCGAGTACGCTCTGGCTCTGTTTGGCCTCCACATAACCGGCGAACAATTGTTTCAGTTCGGCCGCCCACATGCCGACCCAAGGAAACGCCGTTTTCAGCACGTCCTCAAGTTTGGCCTCGGCATTTACCGCACGGGAGTAGATGGCAAGGCAGGTTCCCTTGGTTGGAAACCGCGACTTGGCGCCGGAAAATCCCAGCTCGTGCCGCACGATATTGAGCAGGTCTGCCGAATCTTCGCGGTCATGGATGGTGAACGCCGGATCCAGCCCGATCTGTGCTGCGTGCTCCCGCAACAAGCGAGCGCCGATGCCGTGGAAGGTTCCCGCCCAGGACAGCGCGTCTGTGACCGCGCCCGAACTCGTGCCCATCACCTGCGCCGAAATGCGCTCAACCCGCCGCGCCATCTCGGCCGCGGCGCGTCGCGAAAATGTCAGCAACAGGATGCGGCGCGGATCGGCGCCACTGACGATCAGATGCGCGACACGATGCGCCAGCGTGTTCGTCTTGCCCGATCCGGCACCGGCAATAACCAGCAGCGGACCGGCCGCGACACCAGGGCCAATGCCGTGCTCCACCGCCCGGCGCTGCTCCGGATTAAGCGTTTCAAGATAGTTGGCCGCGGCAGGCAAATCCGAATCAACCCTATATTGGATCGACTACAAAGAGCATGTTTCGTGTTTTGTTCGCAATTGGCTCGTGTTGGACGGTGACGGCGGTCAGGCCAGAACCATGTCCGTTGGCGCCCGAACGGTCCATTGCACGCCGCTTGGCGCGTAGACGTGTTGTACCTTTCCGTCCAGCGAACCCTCGGTGATCCGCCTCAGTACCGTCTGGCCAAACCCGGCTGTGGGCTTTTCCGCAATGGCCGGCCCGCCGACTTCTACCCACTTCATTTCGAACAGCGCGCCCTCCTCGATCAGCGCCCAACTGAGGTCGACATGCCCGCCTGCAATCGATAGCGAGCCAAATTGCTGAGCGTTGGTCAGCAATTCGTGCAGTGCCATGCCAAGCGTCTGCGCCGCTGCCGGCTTCAGCACCAGTGCGGGGCCGCCGGCGAGGATGCTCGAGCCCACAAGCCGATGCGAAAGCTGGTTATCGACGAGCGCGCCGATTTCCACGCCGCTCCATTCGCTGCTGACCAGCAAATCCTGGCTGGCGGCAATCGAACGCAGGCGCATGGATAGCCGTTCAGCGAAATCGGCAGGCGGCGAGCGCTTGGCGGTCTGGCGCACGATGGCTTCCACGATGGCCAGCATGTTCTTCGAACGGTGTGCGACTTCGCGCATCAGCACGCGGCGTGTTTCTTCGGACTTCAGCCGGTCGGAGATGCTGCGGGCAATCTTGGAGGCGCCGATGATGTTGCCGGCCGCGTCGAATATTGGGGAAACGGTTATCGATACCGGCACGATGACGCCGCTTTTGTTCAGCCGCATCGTGTCATACGTCTCGACCCGCCGCCCTTCGCATATGGTTGCAATGATGTGCTTTTCCTCGGATTGGCGTCCGGGCGGTATCAGCCTGAAAATGCTGCTGCCGACCATCTCGTCCGCGGTCCATCCAAAAATCCGCTCCGCGCCCTTGTTCCAGGTCGTGACGACGCCTTCGAGATTCTTGCTGACGATGGCATCGTCAGTCGAATCGACGATCGCCGCCAAAAGGGCGCCGTGGTCTAAGGTTGTCGTTCCGCGCATATCTTTTACTTCCGGCAGCACATTGCCGAACGTAGTGTCCGCGCAGGTTGTTCCGTCGATGGCGCCATTTGTCCGGCGCGCGCCGGAAACTCAGCGCCAAATGCTGACGAGGCTTGCGAGGAATGCAAAGGCAGCGGCGATGCCCATGGTCAACGGCAGATTGTAGCCGGCCGTCAGCCCGAAGATAATTGCCGCCAGCGCCGCGCCGATCGATTGGCCGAAGAGGCGAGCCGTCGACAGCATGCCGCTGGCGCCGCCGGCCCGTTCTCGTGGCGCGCTGGTGATCATCACCCGGTTGTTCGGTGATTGGAACAGCCCGAAGCCGATGCCGCAGAGCGCCAGCCGCCAACCGATATCCCAGACGGCCGGATGGTCGGGCAGCAAAGCCGCCGATACCAGTCCGAGCGCGAGGAGCAGCGAGCCAAGGCCACTGACTCGTCCGCCGGAGAACCGATCCGCCAACCTGCCGGCTATCGGCGCGATCACCGCGGTAGCCACCGGCCACGGCGTCATCAGCAGCCCTGTCTCGACCTCGGTGTAGGAGAGGGCTCGTGCAAAGAAGAACGGCAGCGAAACCACCGCCAGGAATTGTGCCACAAACGAGGAGACCGAGGCGATGATCGAAAGCCGGAACGCTGGAATCTGCAGCAGATCGATAGGGAACATCGGCGCCTTGCGAGGAATTTGCCGCACCGCAAGGAAGTACATGGCAATCAGGCCGGCAATGATCTGCATGATGCTCAGCCACAGCGGAAACTGCGTGCCCCCGATCCCGGTCAGCCCCGAGAGCAGGAAGCCGAAGGCGCCGACGTTGAGCACGGCGCTGATGTAGTCGAAACTGACGCCGTTCCGCGGCGTTTCGGGCAGGGTGAGGCGGCCCACAGCCAGCCCGATGACGCCCAGCGGCACGTTGATCAGGAACAGCCAGTGCCAGCTCGCCACCGCGAGTATCGCGGCAGCGATCGTTGGCCCGGCGGCGCCCGCCACCGCGACCACCACGGCCATGCTGGAAAGACCACGCCCGAGAACCCGGTGCGGCAGGATATGGCGCAGCAGCGCGGTGCTGATGCCCATCAGGGCAGCCCCGCCGATGCCCTGCAGGATCCGCGCCAGTGTCAAGGTCAGCAGTGAATTCGAATAAGCACAAAGCAGCGAGGCAATGGCGAATACCAGCAGCCCACCGGAGAACACCTTGCGGAAACCGATGGCTTCGGCGAGCGCTGCCATCGGCAATAGCGAGACCATCACCGCCAGTTGATACGACGTGACGATCCAGATTGCGTCGGCCGCGTTTGCGTGCTGGTCGCCGGCGATCGTGGGGAGGGCGACATTGACGATGGTGCCGTCGAGCACCGCCATCGTGATCCCCAGCGAGACCGTCAGGAAAGCCAGCGTTCGTTTGGGATTGGACAAGCCGTCCTGCCGCTCCGGGCTAACGGCATTGGCTTCGACTGCAGTCATCGGAAGGGGCTTTCAGGGGGGATCATGGGAAGACATGCAATATGATGCGGCGTCCGGAAGAGGTTCCGACCACAGCGTGAAAGATCAAAAAGGAACCGGCGGGAGAGGGCAGGGAGGCCCAAGGTCGCGGTCTTACTGAGCTTTACGCCCCGAAAAACACTTTGCCCAGCCTTGCCCGGTCAAATTGCCGTCACCAAGATTTTGTCGGCCCGCCCGCTAAAATAAAAAGAGGCGCACCATGGTGCGCCTCACGTTCTGTCAGATCTGGAACCCAGCCTTTCGGCCGGAGCCTATTTCTGGATGCAGGTGTCGACCGTATCCTTGGTGCATTCATCGAGCCCGGTGAACACCGGATCCTCGACCTTCTCGCCCTTGATCAGCGAGATCATCACAGTCGGGGCCTTGTAGCCCATTTCGAACGGACGCTGCCCGACAAGAGCTGTAACCAGGCCTTCGCGAGCGATGGCTACTTCGTCGCCGAGGGTGTCGGCGGCGCCGATGACGAAATCATTCTTGGCTATGCGGTCGGCCATCGGCTTGAACAGATCGCGATAAGGCTGCGGAGCGCCGAACAGCGGCCAGCCACCCTCGATCGCGAAGGCGTCGAGCTTGGGATTGGCGGCAAGGATATCGGTCATCGCCTGCACGCCCTTGGCCCCATCGTCATTGGTGAACACCGGGCAGCCCGCAACTTCGGT
>JAQGKB010000231.1 GCA_028290345.1 Hyphomicrobiales bacterium
CTGCTGACGGCGATGGCAGCGGTGATCGCGCTGCTCCTCGCCGTGCCGTTGGCGTTCGTCGCTGCTTTGCGGCGGGACAAGGCCGCCGATACGGTGATCCGCGGCGCCTTCCAGGTCGGGCTCTCGATGCCGGTATTTTATCTCGGCCTGATCCTGCTGACCGTTTTTGGTGCCAAGCTCGGCTGGTTTCCGGTGGGCGGATATGGCGAAACCTTTATCGAGCACGTGCAGCATCTCTTTTTGCCCGCGCTGACACTGGCATTGAGCCTTGCAGCCATCCTGATGCGCAACCTGCGGGCCGCCATCATCGGCGTCGTCGATGCGGAATATGTGGATTTCGCCCGCGCCAAGGGCCTGCGGCCGCGCTTGATCATGGTTCGCCATGTGCTGCGCAACGCGCTCATTTCCACCGTCACGCTGTTCGGGCTTTCCATCGGCACCCTGCTGGGCGGCGCCGTGATCACCGAAACCGTTTTTGCCATTCCCGGAGCCGGACGCTTGATGATCGATAGTATTTATGGCCGGGACTATCCGGTGGTGCAGGGCATGACGCTTGCGCTCGCCGTGTTCGTGTCGGTGACCTTCCTTCTCACCGATATCGTCCAGGCCTGGCTCGATCCACGGATTGCGCGATGACCATAGCCCTCGAAACCACCGCCACTCCGAAACGCCGCTGGCGTATCGCCAAACTGCCGGGCACGCTGGTGCTTGGCGGGGTGATCCTGCCGGCGAGCCTCGTCATTGCGTTCTTCCCCAATCTGTTCGCGCCCTACGATCCGACCGTCTTCGATTACAACGCCCTCCTGGCGCCCCCGAGCGCCGCCCACCTCATGGGCACCGACAGCTTCGGCCGCGATGTGCTGTCGCGCGTGCTTTACGCCTATACGATCGATCTGCAGATCGCTGTGTTCGCCACGCTGGGCCCCTTCATTCTCGGCACAATCCTTGGGGCGCTGGTCGGCTATGCCGGCGGGTTCGCCGAAGCGCTCCTGGGGCGCGTCGTCGATGCCATCATCACCTTTCCGTTCCTCGTCCTCGTCATTGCCATCGTTGCCGTGCTCGGGCCGGGGCTGATGAACATGTATATCGCCGTCGGCGTCGTCGGCTGGGTATTCTACGCCCGCCTCGTCGCCGCCGAAGTGAAGGTGCAAAAGCGCCTTGACTATGCCGATGCGGGCCGCGCCATGGGCTATACCCATTTCCGCATCATCTTCCGGCACCTGCTGCCCAATTCGATCACGCCCGCCATCGTCTACTTGATGACCGACATGGCGCTCGCCATCCTCCTCGGCTCCAGCCTCGGCTATCTCGGCCTCGGCGCCCAGCCGCCGGCCGCCGAATGGGGCGTACAGATCGCCGACGGCAAGAATTACATGACCACGGCCTGGTGGATCTCGGTCTTCCCCGGCATCGCTATCGTCGTCACCGGCCTTGGATTCAGCCTGCTCGGGGATGGCCTCGCCGAATTGCTGAGGACCAAGAAATGAGCGTGGCGATGCAGACTGCGACTGCGCCGGCCCTGGAAGTGCGGAACCTGACCACGACGTTCGAAACGTCCAGTGGTCACGTCATTGCGGTCAACAATGTCGGCTTCAATGTGATGCCCGGCGAGGTCATGGGATTGGTCGGCGAATCCGGCTCGGGCAAGAGCGTGACGCTGCGCTCGATCATGCGGCTGATCCATGCACCTGGCAAGGTATCGGGCTCGGTGCGCTGGCAGGGCGACGACCTGCTGGCCATGCCGGAACGCCAGTTGCGGAAAGTGCGGGGCGGGGAGATCGCCATGATCTTCCAGGAGCCGATGACGGCGCTCAATCCGGTGCTGCCGATCGGCATCCAGATCGAGGAGAACCTTGCCGCCCACACCGCGCTGGATCGCCGGCAGCGGGCCGCCCGCGCCCTTGAACTGATGGATATGGTCGGCATTCCGGAAGCCGCCCGGCGGCTGAAAAGCTACCCGCACCAGTTTTCCGGCGGCATGCGCCAGCGCGCCATGATCGCCATCGCCCTGGCGAGCAACCCAAAACTGTTGCTGGCGGATGAGCCGACGACGGCGCTCGACGTCACCATCCAGGACCAGATCCTCAAACTCATCCTCGACCTGCGCGACCGGCTCTCGATGGGCGTCGTGCTGGTCACCCACGATCTTGGGGTGGTGGCCGCAACGTGCGACCGGATGGCAGTGATGTACGCCGGGCGGATCGTCGAGACCGGGCGGGTCGCAGACGTTTTTGCGCAGCCGCATCACGCCTATACAAGGGGCCTGCTCGGCTCGGTGCCGCGCAGTGGCGCGCAGCGGACCATGCTGCTCTCGATCGAAGGCACGCCGCCGAGTCTTTCCGCGATCCCCAAGGGGTGCGCCTTCAGTCCGCGCTGCAGCTTTGCGACGGACGCCTGCCGCGAGGCGGCGCCAGCACTCGAACCGATTGCGCCGGATCGGCTGGTCGCCTGCTTCCACCACCAGCAGGTCGCGGCGAGCGGGGTCTCAGCATGATGAACACCATGGCCTCGCAGGTGCTGATTTCCGCCGAAGAAGTGTTCAAGGAATTTCCGCTGCCGCAGAATGCCTTGCGGCGGCTGGCCGGAAAACCGCTACTGGCGGTGCACGCCCTTAACGGCGTCAGTTTCCAGCTCAATCGCGGCGAGACCCTGGGCATCGTCGGCGAGAGCGGCTGCGGGAAATCGACGCTGGCCCGGTGCCTCGTCCGGCTGCTCGATTGCGACGAAGGTCGCGTCCGGTTCGAGGGTCAGGACATTGCCGACTTGCACGGCGCCGCGCGTCGCGGCTTCAACCGCCGCGTCCAGATGATCTTCCAGGACCCCTACAGTTCGCTCAATCCGCGCATGCGGGTGCGCGAAATCCTCGGCGAAGCCCTCAGCGTGCACAAGATGCGGCCGCGCGCCGAAATCCCCGCGCGCATTGCCGAACTGCTCGATCTGGTGCGGCTGCCCTCGGATGCCGCGGACCGGTTCCCGCATGAGTTCTCCGGTGGGCAACGCCAGCGCATCGGTATTGCCCGCGCGCTGGCCGTCGAACCGGACGTGCTCGTCGCCGATGAGCTGGTCTCCGCGCTCGATGTTTCGGTGCAGGCGCAGGTGGTGAATTTGTTGCTGCAACTGCAGGAGCAGCTGCGGCTGACGGTGGTGTTCGTGGCGCACGACCTGCGGCTGGTACGGCATATCTCGCATCGCGTGGCGGTGATGTACCTGGGCAAGATCGTGGAGATCGGGCCGACCGAGGAGCTATTTTCCGCGCCGCGCCACCCCTATACCAAAGCCCTGCTCGATGCCGCGCCCGAACTCGATCCGGCCCGTCGCACCCGCGTGGTCGCCGCGCGCGGCGAACTGCCGAGCCCAATCAATCCGCCAGCCGGATGCTTGTTCAATACCCGCTGCCCGCATGCTTTCGAACGCTGCTTTGCCGAGCGGCCGCTGCTCACCGACCGCGGACCAACCCATCAGGCGGCTTGCCACCTTCACGAATTTGGCTTGGCCGCCATTCCCCAAATCCAGGATGTCGAGTTCGCCCCATGAGCTACACAGATTTGAGCTACACAGATTTTCAAGCCGAGATCGCCAAGGTCAACGACATCCTGTGCGTCGTCAATCTGCTGGCCTGGGATGCGCGCACCATGATGCCGCCGGGTGGCGTCGATTCGCGGGGGCAGCAGGTGGCCACGCTCACCAGCCTTGCGCGGGAGCTCGCGACCGGGGACGCCATGCGGCGGGCGATCGATGCGGCAAGCAGCGCGCTCGCCAGCGCTCCCGCCGACGATATTCGCCGCCGTGCGCTCGTCCAGGCCGCCGGCGAGATCGACATCCTGCGGCGCATTCCGGCGGCCCTGATCGCCGAATCGGCCGAACTCAAGACCCGGGCCCACGTGGCCTGGGCCGAGGCGCGCCAGGCCAATGATTTTGCCGGATACGTGCCGGTGCTGGACCGCATGCTCGCCATCCAGCGCGAGATTTCGGGCGCCATCGGCTATGCCGAGCATCCCTACGATGCGCTCATCGGCATCTACGAGCCCGGCATGACGCGATCGCAGCTGCAAACGCTGTTCGGTACATTGAAGGCGGCGCTGGTGCCGCTCATCGAAAAGGCCCGCAGCGTGCCGCAGCCGCGCACCGATTTTCTGACCCGAAACTATCCGGTCGACCGGCAAAAGGCCTTCGGCCTCGCGATGGCCGAGCGCATGGGCTACGATCTGCAGCGCGGGCGGCTCGATGACACCGTGCATCCATTCGAGATCTCGTTCACCCGTAACGATGTGCGCATCACTAGCCGGTTCCGCGAGACCTGGCTGCCGGCCGGTTTCTTTGCCCTCTGGCACGAGGCTGGGCACGGCATGTACGAGCAGGGCGTGGCGCCCGAATTCACCCGCTCGATCTTTGCCACCGACATCGTCAACCTCTATGCGGTCGGCGGCGCCAGTTTCGGCATCCACGAATCCCAGTCACGGCTGTGGGAAAACCGTGTCGGCCGGTCGCGAAAATTCTGGGAGCTGCATTTCCCCGAACTCAAGAGCTATTTCCCCGAGCAACTGGCCGATGTCTCGGCGCTCGAGTTCTGGCGGTCGGTCAACCAGGTGCGGCCAGATTTCATCCGCGTCGAGGCGGACGAGCTGACCTATGACCTTCACATTATCCTGCGTGCCGAAATCGAAGCGGCGTTGATGGCAGGTGAAGTGAAGGTCAAGGACCTGCCGGCGCTTTGGGCCGAAAAGATGCAGACCTATCTCGGCCTCACGGTGCCCAACGACACCCTAGGCGTGCTGCAGGACGTGCACTGGTCGCACGGCTATGTAGGTTCGTTCCCGACCTATACCCTGGGCAACATCATGTCCTCGCAGTTCTTCGCGACGGCGCGAAAAGTGCCGCACATCGCGGCGGGCCTGGAATCCGGCAACTACCAGCCGCTGAAGACCTGGCTGAACGACAACATCCACAGCTACGGGCGTTCATCAAAGCCATCCGAAACCCTGCAGCGCGTCACCGGCAGTCCGCTGAGGACCGAGCCTTACATCCAGGACCTGACGGACAAGGTCGCGTCGCTGATCGCTTAGGGGTGAAGACGATGGCGAGACCGGCGATAGCCATTCACGGCGGCTGTGGCGTCATGGCCAAGGCCGATCTAGGCGAAGCCGAATGGGAAAAAGCACGCAGCGATCTCGCCGCGGCGCTGCGGGCCGGCTGGAAGTTTCTCGCTTCCGGCGGCACTGCGGTCGATGCCGTCGAGGCAGCCGTCCTCGTCATGGAGGATTCCCCGCAGTTCAACGCCGGGCATGGCGCGGCGCTCAATACCAACGGCATGCACGAACTGGATGCCTCGATCATGCGCGGCTCGGACCTCGGGGCAGGGGCCATTGCACTCGTGCGCCGCATCCGCAATCCGATCCGCGCCGCGCGAGCCCTGCTCGAAGGCGACGGTCCGGTGATGCTGGGCGGCGCCGAAGCCGACAATTTTGCCGCCGCGGCCGGGCTCGAAATGGTCGAGCAGAGCTATTTTACCACCGAGCGGCGAGTCAGGGCGCTGGCCAGCCTGAAGCAACGTGGTGTCGCGGGTACCCTGAAAGCTGCCGGCGAGGCGGAAAAGCACGGCACAGTCGGTGCGGTGGCGCTCGATAGCGCCGGGCATCTCGCTGCCGCGACCTCCACTGGCGGCTACAACAACAAGCCGGCCGGCCGGATCGGCGACAGCCCGATCATCGGCGCCGGCACCTATGCGCGCGATGGCGTCTGCGCCGTCTCTGGCACGGGCGCCGGTGAATTCTTCATCCGGCACGCGGTAGGCCACGAGATTGCCAGCCGCATCGCCTATCTCGGCGAGAGTCTCGAAGCGGCCGCCGGCGCGGTGATCCATGGCGATTTGGCGCCTTATGGCATCGGCGCCGGGATCGTCGCCATCGATGCCGCTGGTAGCATCAGCGCGCCCTACAACACAGCCGGTATGTTCCGGGGCTGGGTGCATGGCGACGGGTCCATCAGCGTCGCCAGCCACGACGAAATCTTTTCGTTCAGCCAATAGGATTTTTCATGAGCACTCCCCAGCCGGCGATCGTCACCGCCGACCTCTACGATCAATATCATGAGCAGGTGCAGGTCTGTGAACTGCAGTTCCGCTCCTTCGGCCAGCGCCTGTCGTTCTTCGGCCCGTGCTCGACCGTTTCGACCTTCGAGGACCACACGCCGGTGCTCAAGGCATTGGAGGAGCAAGGCGGCGGTCGCGTGCTGGTCGTCAACGCTCAGGGATCGCTGCGCATCGGCGTGATGGGCGATCGGCTCGCCGGGCTCGGCGCGACCAACGGTTGGACCGGCATCATCATCAATGGTGCCATCCGCGACAGTGTCGGCATCGGCGAGCTCGACCTCGGTGTCAAGGCCCTGGGCGTCACCGCCCGGCGCGGCTGGACCCCCGGCCCCGCGGCATGGGACGTGCCGCTGCAGTTCGGCTCGGTGACGATCAAGCCCGGCGACTGGATCTACGCCGACCAGGATTCGGTGCTGGTGAGTGAGCACAGCCTGGCCTTGCCGACAGCAGCGGTGCAGGAATAGCGGGCCTTTCGGCGCGGGATGGCTTGCGTGGGGGCGACGGCATCACGCAGGCCGTCGCCCGCGCTGCTGGTCGAGAGCGCCGTCAGGGCGATGGCGGTGCCGGGAATGATCATCTGCAAGGGCTAGGTCTGGAAGAGCGTCCGGGCTTCGCTGATCACGCCGCGCTGCGGTGAACGTCTACTCTGTGTCCTTCGGCGACCTGGCGGCTCTGATCATCTCGCCTTGGCGAGTAGTCGGCCAAGCAGCAAAAGGCCCGTTGGCCAGATGCCTAACCCGGCGTCGGCTCCCATATGGCCTAGCTCGCCAACATCGGCAAAATCGGCTCGCCATGCTGCCGCAAACTCGCGCGAGCGTTCGGGCGTGACGCGAGGGTCGTTTCGGCTCGCGACCACCAACGCGGGAAATGGCAGGGGTTGCAGTGGGACTGGTGCGAAAGGCCGCACGAGATCAAATGCAGGATCAGGATTACTGACATCCGTGGTGGCGACAAGGAACGCGCCGGCGATCTTTGCGTGTCGTTCCGCGGTGGCCTCGGCAGCCCATTTGACGACGGCGGCTGTCGCGAGCGAGTGAGCGACGAACACAACCTTTCGGGGAGCCAGGGCGACCGCGGAATCGATGCGAGCGATCCAGTCGACAGGATCGGGTTGGTCCCACGATGCTTGCAAAATTCGGCTCGAATTTGGGAATGCCGCGAGCCAGTGGCTCTGCCAATGGCCGGCATTCGCATTGCCGCGACCCGGTAAAATCAGAAAATCAAAACTCGACAGCTCAAGTGTCATCGTCGCCTCCCTACGCTGCTTGATTGGCCTGCACGTTGGCTATGTCCGCGTTTCAGCCAGGCGGAATAGGGCTGCATGCCGAAGGTCGCATCGGCGGGCTCGTCGAGCACGTGGATCAGCTCGATCGAGTGCCCGTCGGGATCGGCGAAATATTGCGCCACGGCGGGCATCCAGCCGATCACGACCGGCTCTGAGGCCAGCTCACCGTTGAAGCCGAGCGGCTCGACGCCGTGGGCTTTCAGTACCTCGGCGGCCTGCAGCACTCCCGCCAGGGACATGCGAAAAGCAGTGTGAAGGCGCATGCGAATCGGTCCGGTACCGGTCTGCCAAAGCCCAAGCATGCCAGTGCGCTTGTCGCCGGAATGCTACAGGGAAGGCAGCAGCGACACTCAAGCCTCGCGCCCCCGGATCGGAGCCGGGCCATCCGCCGCCTTCTGCCATGGCGTGTCGTAGCTCGGTCGGTTGGCGAAACGGCGCATGCCGAGGTCGAGTTCGGCGGTGGCGCCCGGCGCTAGGGTGACGCGCAGCCAGCGGCCGGCGGCTGGCGTGCCGTTGGCGGTGGTGAATTCGTGCTCGCCGAAGACGCCCGCCTGGATGACGAGTTCGGCCGCCGTGCCGGCATCGGTGTTGACCAGCGTCAGCTGGGCGCTGTCTGCGGTGAGCCCGTGCACCAATGCGGCGATGCCCTCGGGCAATCCCGGCCGTTCAGCGGCGAGATCGAAATAGCGCAGCCGCGCCTGCTGCAGGCCGCCATGGTACACGTGCATCGGGCCGCCCAGCGTCAGCTGCGCCAGCCCCTCGATCACCATAGGCGTCAGCTGTTGCCACATGTGGATGGTCATCGATTCCCGGTAGTGGTCCATCGTCTCCGGGTCGTTTTCGGGCAGGCGATAGGTGGCGATCTGCTCGGTGATGGTCTTGAGGTCGGCTTCGAGCACGGCTTCGGGATAGTCCGGATAGCGGCCGCGCATGAACTTGAACCACTGCGCCGTGTTGCCGTTGAAGCCCATATGGCCGCCATTGGTTACGCCATAGCCATGATAGTCCGGGTTCACCGCGTCGAAGAGGTCGCGGGCCCAGCCGCGCTCGGCCCGCTCCGCGTCTTCCTCGGCCATCGAAACGTTCCAGAGGTAGACGCCATACATCGGGTGCATGCGGCGGAAGTCGCGCCAGCCCTCGTCGTAGTGCCGGTTGGGCACGAGCTGCTGCCCGTTCTCCTCGCGGCGGAGCGCCCACAGCATGTCGAGCTGGGAGCGCGGCAAGGCAAGATGCCGCATGTCGCCGGTCAGCATCGTGGCATTGGTGCCGGCGATGCACATCGGCTCGAGTAGCGAGAACGAGCCGTGCGGCCAGCGCCAGCCGTAATAGCCGCCCCACCACTTGCCGTCATTGTATTCGCCGATCTCGCCCGAGAGCCCGATATTGTCCGGAATGATGCCGCCATTGCGCGCCGTGCGCTCCTCCCAGGCGGCGAGATAGTCGAGCACCCAGGCGCGGTACTTCTCCTCGGCGGTATAGAGGAAGGCATGCGTCATCAAAGAGGTGGCGCCGAGATTGAGCGGCACGTCACCGCGCGATTGGCGCTGGTTGATGCGGGCCAGGATCTCGGCGTAGGTCGCATCGTCCGACCAGGGCGTCTTCATGCCGTAGCGGTCGATGCCCGGCAGATCCTCGAAGGGCGGCAGGTAGTTATCGAGAATCTCGCGGTGGGTCGACCAATCCTCAGCCGTTTGTACATGCCGTGGACCGCGGCTGCCGGTGATCGGCGAGCGGATCAGGCGCTTCTCGGCATCGTAATTCAGCGCCTCCTTGTCCTCGCCATTGTAGAAACCGGCGAAGCGCCTTGTGCGCTGCCGGTCCTTGGGGGCGTGCGGATCGGCGAGGCCGAGAAAGTAGAAGAAGAGATTGCTCTCGCCGTGGTGCATCCAGTCGTAATAGGCATCGAACTCGCGGTGGATCTGGCCGTATTCGGTCCACTGCCAGGTGATGCCGTCCCAGATGACGCGCGAGCGGTCATAGACCTCGCGGCTGCCGCCCAGCGCGTAAAATAGCGGCATGTTCATGAACCCCTCATAGGGGTCGTCCGAACCATCCATCCCCGGCCAGCGGTCGCGCCAGATCAGCGTGCCGTCGGGCCGGGTGTAGCGATCGGCGAACTCGATCGCGGCCTTGTCGAGGGTGGCAAAGATCTGGCGCTGAAGCAGCGCCCAGCGCGGGATCGGGGCGATGGTATCGGCAGTGATCGATGGAATGGTCATGACTGCTCCTGGGGCCACGCTCGTCCCACGCCTTGCGCAGGACGAGGCGGGTCGCGTGCTTATTCGTAGACGACCCTGCCGGTCTCGACTTTCTTGAGCCAATCCCAGTTGAGGTTGGCTCCGAGCCCCGGACCTTCCGGCACGTCGACGCAGCCGTTCTTGTCCACGGCGTCGAGGTCGTCGGAATAGTCGTCGGCATGGATCGGGTTCTGTGACTTCCAGCCCGGCACTTTTGGATGCACCAGCCCAAGTTCGTAGTAATTGGTGTTGCGGATCGCCGCCATGCAGTGCCGGGGCGCGTGGCCGGGCGCGTGGATTTCACAATCGACGCCAAAGCCTTCGGCGACGTGGGCGAGCTTCATTACCCCGGTGATGCCGCCATCATAGTCGACGTCGGCGCGGACATAGTCGGTGCCCTCGGCGATCAGCTGGTCGACCCTGAGTTCGATGCCGCGCACGTGTTCGCCGAGCAGGATCGGGGTCTTGATGAAGCTCTTGAGCTTCTTGTGGGCATAGGCTGAGAGCCCGCCATCCTTGTAGGGATCCTCGTACCAGAAGTAGTTGGCCTCGTCGCAGGCCTTGCCGACCTTCAGCGCGTCGCCCCAGTTCTGGTATTCGCAGCCCGGGTCGATCATCAGGTCCATGTCGGCGCCGACGGCCTTGCGGGTGGCGAGCACGGCGGCCGCCTCGCGCTGGATCGGGCCGTTGCCCCAGCCGTGGATCTTGTACGCGGGGTATCCCATTTCCTTGCACTGCAGCGCGAAATCGCCAAAAGCCTCCGGGCTGTCCAGGCCGCCATTCTCGTCGCCGTGGAACGTCGAGGCATAGGCCGGGAGCTTCTTGCGATACCCGCCGAGCAGTTCGTAGACCGGCACGCCATAGGCCTTGCCGGCGATGTCCCACAGCGCGCAGTCGATCGGGCCCATGCCGAACTTGTCATGCTTCCGGAGCGCACGCTTCAGATCGTTCCATATCTTTTCGCGCTCGAGCGCGTTCTTGCCGATGAGGTACTGCGCCGCCATGGCCACCTGGGCATAGGAGACGCCAACGCCGCCGGCATATTCGCCGGTGATCCCTGCCTCGGTTTCGATGGTGAAGACGAAATCGGTGAACTCGACCTCGCCACCCTTGAGGTAGACGTGGTTGAAGCCGTTGTAGTCACCCGTCAGTTCCCGCCGCTTCCACTTGTACTGGTGCACGGTCATGCGTTTGATGCGCAGGTCTTTCATCGTCGTCTCTCTCGAATTGGATTTTTGGTTGAAGCGATCAGATCCGGTTGCCAGACTCCGGATCGAAGAGGTTGATGGCGGCGGTATCGACGCCCAGCGTCATCGTGTCGCCGAGCTTGGGACGACCGCGCGAGCCGAGCCGGGCCGTCAGCAATTGGCCGCCGACATTGAGGATCACCATGGTGTCGGGCCCCGTCGGCTCGACCACGTCGACGGTGCCGCTCAGCGTGCCTTGGCCTTGCCCCGGATAAAAAGTCTCGGGCCGGATACCGGCGACAACCTGTTTGCCGATAAAGGCCTGCGCGTCCTGCTCGAGCCCCGGCAGGGCGAGGGTGGCGCCGCCGTGGCGCAGTGCCAGCGCGCCGTCCATCTGCTCCAGCGTGCCGGCGAGGAAGTTCATCGTCGGCGAGCCGATGAAGCCGGCGACAAACATGTTGGCGGGCTTCTCATAGATGGTCTGCGGATCGGCAAGCTGCTGGATGACGCCGCCCTTCATCACCGCCACCTTGGTACCCAGCGTCATCGCCTCGATCTGGTCGTGCGTCACATAGACCACCGACGTGCCGAGCCGGTCGTGCAGCCGCTTGATCTCGGTGCGCATCTCGACGCGGAGTTTTGCGTCCAGATTGGAGAGCGGCTCGTCGAAGAGGAATAGGTCCGGATCGCGCACGATGGCGCGGCCCATGGCCACGCGCTGGCGCTGGCCGCCCGAGAGCTGGCCGGGCTTGCGATCGAGCAGATGCTCGATCTGCAGCAACTCGGCCGCCCGCTGCACCGCGGCATCGCGCTCTTTGGCTTCCACCTTCCGCATCTCAAGGCCGAAGCCAATGTTCCGCCGCACCGCCATCGTCGGATAGAGCGCGTAGGACTGGAACACCATCGCGATGTTCCTGTCCTTGGGATGCACGTTGTTGACGTTGCGCTCGCCGATAACGATGTCGCCGCCCGAGCCCGGCTCGAGCCCGGCGATGATCGACAGCAGCGTGGACTTGCCGCAGCCCGAAGGCCCGAGCAGCACCAGGAAGCCGCCGTCCTCGAGTTCGATGTCGATATTCTTCAGGACCTCGACTGAACCGAAGCTCTTGCGGACGCCCTTGATGGAGAGAGTGGCCATTGGTGTCCTAACCCTTTACTGCGCCGGCGGTAATGCCGGCGACCATGACGCGCTGCACGATGGCGAAGAGGATGATCACCGGCAGGATGGAAATCATGCCGCCAGCGGCCAGCATGCCCCAGGGCAGCTGGAATTCGCCGACCATCAGCTGCAGCCCGACCGGCCAGGTCCGCGAGCCCTGGCTAGTGGTGAGCATGAGCGCGAACAGGTACTCGTTCCACGCCGCTATCGCGACGAAGACGCAGGTTGCGACCAGACCGTTGCGGGCAATGGGGATGACGATGCGGAACATCGCCCCGATGCGGGTGGAACCGTCGATGCGCGCGGCGCTCTCGAGCTCCTTCGGCGCGCTGTCGAAGAAGCCCTTCAGCATCCAAACGAACAGCGGCAGCAGGAAGCTTGTATAGGCCACCGCAAGGCCGAAGGTGCTGTCGAGCAGCCCCACCTGCCGCATGACGATGAACAGCGGGATGATCATCAACACCGCCGGAAACATCCGGACGATCAGGTACGCCAGCATCAGCTGGGTGCGTCCGGCGAAGTTGAAGCGCGAGAACGAATACGAGGCGACCGTGCCGGTGAAGAGGCAGATCAGCACCGTCATGCTGGTGACGATCAGGCTGTTGGTCACGAGGGTCGGATAGGACGACTGCGACCAGAGCTTGACGTAGTTCTCGAAGGTGAAGCGGGTCGGGAAATAGACCATCGAGCGCGTGACGATATCCTCCTCGACCTTGATCGAGGTGAGGAAGGTCCAGACGATCGGGCCCACGCAGACGATGGCGAGCAGGATCAGCACCGCGTAGCTGACGGTGTCCCAGACGAGTTTCGAACCGGAGCGTGTCTGTGTCATGGCTTCAGTCCTGGTTGACCTTGGAGAGCCGGATATAGGCCCAGGCGAAGCCCATCAGCAGGATGAACATCACCACCGAGAGGGCGCCGGCATAGCCGAAATTGAAATCCTTGTAGGCCGTCTGGAAGGCATAGAGCGACAGCACCTGCGTCGCCCGGCCCGGCCCGCCATTGGTAAGGATCAGCAGCAGGTCCGGCGAGTTGACGAGGCCGATCACCCGCAGGATCACCGCCGCCGCGATGATGGTCTTCAGCATCGGCAGCGTGATCAGCCGGAGCTGGGCAAACGGCCCGGCCCCGTCGATATCGGCGGCCTTGTAGAGATCGGTCGGGATGCCCTTCAGGCCCGCCATGATCAGCAGCGTGAAGAACGGGAAACTGTGCCAGGCCTCGACGATGATTGCCGCCGCCATCGCCGTCGAGGGGTCGGCGAACCACGCCTTGTAGCCGGTGAGCAGTCCGGTTTTCACCAAGAGGTCGTTGATGACGCCCAGTCGCGGGTCGAGCATCAGGGCCCACATATGGCCGGCGACCACATTGGGAAGGAAGTACGGCACTAGGATCAGCACGGCCAGCACCTTGGTGCCGGGCAGGTTTCGGTTCAGCGCCAAGGCCGCGATGAGGCCGACGGTGAACTCGAGGGCAATCGAGGAGGTGACCCAGACCGCCGTGTTGCGCAGCGCCGTCCAGAAGATCGGGTCGGCCAGCATGCGCGCGTAGTGCTTGAAGAGGACCCAGTCGGTTCCGAGCGCCGGCCGGTTGAGCCGCATCTCGCGGAAGCTAAGCTGGATGCCATAGAGCGTCGGATAGAGCACCACCGCCGTGATCAGCAGCGCGCTCGGCAAGAGCAGCAGGTACATCCAGTAGCGCGTCTCGGAGAGTTCGCCGATCATCCGCATGGGATTGATCGCCTCCCAGGCCGAACGCGCCGGCGGATTGGCGGCCGTATAAAGAACTCGGCTCATCAAGCCTCCTGGAGAGTTGACTTCGATGGGAGGGGGCGGCCAGGAGGGTCCCGGCCGCCCAAAGCATTAGTTCGTGGCTTCAGCGAGGGCCGTGATCATCTCGTCGACGGCCTGCTCCGGCGTCGCCTGTCCGATGAGCACGCGCTGGAAGTTCGGCAGCACCGAGCTTTCGGCCCAGCCGGCAGCGCCAGGGAAGCTCGGCTGCGGGATGCCGAAGCCCAGCGTATCGGCGGCGGCCTTGTACATCGGGTTGCCGACGATGCGCTTGTCCTGCGCGGCCACTGTCGAGGCCGGGAAGTAGCCGGTCTTTTCGAGGAAAGCGACGGCAGCATCGGGCTCGCCCCAGAACTTGATCCATTGCCAAGCCGTGTCGGCGTCTTCTTGCTTGGTGATGGTGTTGTAAGCATAGGCGAGACGGGCCACGCGCGTCGCGGGACCGGCCGGAATGGCCATCGTGCCGAACTCCACGCCCGGCTTCAGCTTTGATGCAATATCCTGATACGAGCCGGTGTGGTGGTAGATCATGGCTGTCTGGCCGGTCTGGAAGCCCTCGACGATCTGCCGGTACCCATCGTTGGCGGCGCTTGGCGGCACGGCGTGATCCTTGGTGAGCAGGCCGGCATAGAAATCGATCGCCTGGATCGCTTTCTCGCGATCGAGCCCAATCTTGCCGTCGGCATGCAGCACCGGCGAGCCGAACGCTTCCATGATGTTGATGATGATGTTCTGGCCGCCCGGGCCGCCGCGCAGGCCGTAGCCATAGCGGCCCTTGCTTGGGTTGGTGAGCTTGACTGCGGCGTCGCGCATCTCCGCGAGGGTTGTCGGCACGGCGATGCCGGCCTCGTCAAACCAGTCCTTGCGGTAGTACATCCAGTCGACGAAGGCGAAGCTGGGCACGCCGTAGACCTTGCCGTCCGCGGAGATGGATTCGAAGCGCTTGTCGTCGAAGTCCTTGCGGCGCTCCCACTTCGCAACCCTGTCGGTCATGTCGATCAGCGCGCCCATGGCGAGCAGGTCCTTGAAGCGCTCGGATGCAACCATGGTGACGCTCGGCCGGCTGCCCGAAACCACCGCGGCCGTGACCTTGGCCATGAATTCGGGGTTCGGAATGTTTTCCGGCGTCACCGCGATATCGGGATGCGCTGCCTTGAACAGGGCCAGAACAGCATCGAGACCGGCCTGCTCGGACTGGCTGGTGAAGGTATGCCAGTAGTTGATGGCCTTGGCCTGTGCAAAGGCATGCTGCGGCAGCAAGGCGGATGCGGCGAGCAGCCCACCGCCCAGTTTCAGAACTGAACGCCGGCTAAAATTGGTCGTCATTCACAAACCCTCCCCTGTGATAGCTCACTTGTGCTATGTGATATATCAGTAGCTGACAGTGTCAACCCTGCCTAATCCAACCGGTTGGTCACCTCGACCTTGGTGATGGCAGCATTATCAAGCGCATTGAAATCGAACTTGTAGCCGACGCCCGGCTCCTCGCTGACCGTCAGCTTGCCGTCGACGATGGCCAGCGGCCTCAGCTTGTCGAGACCCCTGATCTGCTCCTCGTTCATGATCAGTTGCTCGTAATAGTCGTTGTTGGAAATTGCCGCGCAAAGCTGGGCATTTTCGAGGCCCATGCCATGCACCTGCGCCCGCATGCCAAAACTTTCGGACATGTGAGCGATCTTCATCGAGCCGGTGAATCCACCCTTGTAGAACGAGGAAACCCGGGTCATGTCGAGCGCTCCAGCCTCGATCCAGCTCGCCATGTTCCAGTGCACGCCGTCCGAGGTCTCGGCCGCAAGTATCGGGATGTCGAGCTTCTCGCAAAGCTTGCGGTAGGCGCCGAGGTAGAACTCGCGCATCGGTTCCTCGTACCAGAGGAAGCCCAGATCCTGGATGGCCTTGCCGAATTCGAGCGCCTGGACATAGTCCCAGCCGGCCGAACCGTCGAACATCAGGTCGGCGTCCGGACCGACCCATTTGCGCAGGTTCGTTGAAAGCTCGATGTCTCGCTTGACGTCACCCCAGGCGTGCAGCTTGAAGGCGGTGAAGCCGAGGTCGCGGCTCATCTTGATGTAGCGTTCGTACTCACCCATCGTCGGCCAGGTAACCGTCGACGCATAGGCCGGCACGACGCGGTCGTTGCCGCCGAGCATCTGATGGATCGGCATTCGCGCCTGCTGCGATTTGACATCCCAGCAGAGGATGTCGAGCATGCCGAGCGAGCGCATGTGGATTTCCTCGACCCGATCGATCTCCCACATCAGGTTCCACATCCGCTCGGTGAGCAGCGGGTTCTCGCCGATGAATTCATGGTACCGCCGCCGCACCAGGTCGATCACCGCATCGCCGCGGTTCATCTCGATGGCGCCGAAAAGGCCGCTATCGGTCTCCATGCGGATCACCGCCTTGCGCGGTCGCGTGCCGCGTGGGATGTCGCCATGCGAGCCGGGCAGGCCGTTGCGCCAGATGAAGCTGGGGCCGGGATCGGCCTCGACCAACCAGCCCGTAAAACCCGTGATCTTCATTCGCGCCCCCTCCTTGCCACCCTTTTGAGATATTAATGGAGCGGTCTGATCTATCAGGTCAAGCGGCGTGACTCGGCCTTTAGCTCTTTTGATCTACGACTTTCGCCCAACGGCCTGCCTCGCGGTCTAGATGAACATGCCCAAATGGCGCTGCAGCGCAGCGCTGAAATGGGCCACGAGTGCGGCCTCAGCGCGATCCGGATCACGCGTCTCGAGCGCCGAAATGATCTCCAAATGCTCGCGGATCGAACGCAGCGCCACTGGAGCCGTCAACTTGCGATCGAGCCGCACCAGCCGCAGGTAGTTGTGCATCCGCCGATAGGTGGTTTCGATCAGCGGATTGCGCAGCGCGCCGATCACCGAGTCGTGCAACAGCGATTCCAGCGCCTCGCTCTCCTCCATGGTCTCGGGAATGAGCCCGAGCTTTTCGATCTTGGCGCCGGTCTCGCGGTGACGCCGGCCGATCTCGCGCACCTCGTCCTCGTCGGCCATTTCGGCGAACACTCGCACCGCGGCGCGCTCGATGATGGTGCGGAACTGGTAAGTCGACTTGGTCAGCTCCATGCCGGGCTTTACGAACTGAATGCCCGAGCGCGGATGGATAGTGACGATGCCCTCGGCCTCCAGTACCCGTAGCGCGTCGCGCAGCGGGGCTACGGGAATGCCCAGAAGCTTCACCAAATCGTTCTGCGAAACGAAAGCGCCCGCCGGCAGCCGCCGGTCGAACAGGTTCTCCAGCACCCGCCGGTAGGCCATGTCGCTCAGCCTGTCGCGCGGATGCCTGTCGGCGATATCCGCTTGCGATTCCTCTCTCACAACCACTTGTGCGGCTCCTGCCTTTGTCCTATTAGCGTTGCCGTCTGATATATCAGATAACATCGTTAGTCGATCAGAGTCCGCCAACATGCGCATTTCCGAATTTCGCATAACCCGTTTCCAGTTCGCCCGTGATCGTGTGATTGGCGACAGCCAGGTCCGCGCCGATGACGTCAATGTAGCCGCGCTGGAACTGATTGCCGATACCGGTGCGGTCGGGTTGGGGTTTATCCCATGCGCGTCACCCGCGCAGTCGGCTCTTACGCCGCGCTTACAGCATCGCACACTTCGGG
>JAQGKB010000236.1 GCA_028290345.1 Hyphomicrobiales bacterium
GGAAAACCCTTTCCGAGGTTTTTCACGTCGAAGTGACGGATCGGGCCCCCAGCCCTACCCACCGCGAGACCATATTGAAGCCGACCGAGGTGCATTACCGCCATCGCAAGCAAACCGGCGGGGCCGGGCAATTTGCCGATGTGACGATGAGCATCCACCCCAATGAGCGCGGCAAGGGTTTTACCTTTGGCGAAACCGTCAAGGGAGGCGCGGTACCACGCAACTTCATCCCGGCCGTCGAGGCGGGTGTGCGCGAGGCCATGGAAAAAGGCCCCCTGGGGTTTCCGGTCGTCGATGTCGGGGTCACACTGACAGATGGCCAGCACCATTCCGTCGACAGTTCGGAATTCGCGTTCCGGGTGGCGGGGAGAATGGGGGTGCGGCAGGGCTTGGCGCAAGGCGCCGCAGTGCTGCTGCAGCCGATATACCGAACCGAACTGCACGTTCCATCAGTCTATTCCGGAAGTCTCGTGCCGATCGTTTCGGCGCTGAAGGCACAGATCCTCGGCTTCGACCGGGATGAAACCGCCAAGGGATGGGATGTGTTCTCGGCGCTGGTGCCGGGCAACGCGTTGAGCGAACTGGCCCGCTCCCTGCGTTCGGTGACCCAGGGCATCGGCTATTTTTCCAAGACATTCGATCACTTCGAGGAGGTTTACGGGCGGGATACCAGCGCGGTGACGAACGCCCACGGCACGCACGCCGGTTGATCCTCGAAGGGAGACCATGGCAGTTCGTGCGCTAGCGTACAAAAACTCGAATCCTCCGCCGCGGAGGGGTAAAGTCATTTTATCGCGGAAACCGGATGGTCATGTTCATGAAGACCAGCGCTTTCATAGTCGAGGATGATCCCCTGGCGTTGTTGTTGTGCCGGGATGCGCTGAAAAGCCTTGGATACGGCGTATCGGGCGCTGTCGCGAATATCGATGCGGCGATGAGTGCAGTGATCGCTCAACCGCCCGACATCGCCATCATGACGCTTGAGCTCGGCAACGAAAGCACTGCGATCCTGGCGGCGCGCTGCCGCCGGCTCGGGGTCGGGGTGATCTTCGTGACCACGTACCTGGCGAAGGCTCTGCCCGACTGGTGCCGCAACGCTCCGGTGCTGACCAAGCCTTATGCGCGGGAAGACCTTTTCCTGGCGCTGAAAGAGGCCGAGGAAAAATCCTTGCGCTCATTGGGTAGCGTGCCCGAAAGCAAGGCCAACCGGCCGCAACATTGATGGTATTGGCTAACGTATCATGAGAACTTCAACGGTCTCCCGGAGGAAATAGATGGACCGGAACTGGATGATCGTTTTGGCAGTCGTGATCGCTCTCTTCGCCATCGTCGCTCTCAATCAATATCGCGGCTCGCATTCAACCCAGAATGCCTCGACCACCATAACACCGGCCACGCCCGCCGCACCCGCCGCGGGCAAACTGCCGCTCGGAAGGGCAGATTTCATTCCGCCCACAAAAGCTATGTAGCCAGCTATCCGGCCGGCGCGTCCGCGGCCTTCAACCTGCTTCAAAGCTAGTGCGAAACCAGCAGCAATGCGGCCAAGGAAAGCAGCAGCGCCGGCGGCATCACCACCAGGCCCAGCTTCAGGAATGCCCAGGCGCTCACGTTGACGCCTTCGCGCCGCACCGCGACGAGCCAGAGGATCGTTGCGAGCGAACCGGTGACCGACAGATTGGGCCCCAGATCCACGCCCACTGTCAGCGCTTCGGTCACTTGCAGCGGCACCTGGGCGCCATGACTGGCGGCAGCGGCGAGCAACCCCATCGCAAGATTGTTGATGATATTCGATCCAAAGGCGGCAATGACCCCCGCGCCGGACGCCGTCAAGGCGGGAGCGCGCGCGGCGTCATTCTGCAGCAAGACGGTCAGTCCCTGCAGCAGTCCGCTGTATTCGACGCTCTGCACCAGCACGAACAAGCCGGCCACCAGGGGCAGCACGCCCCAGGACACATCCTTCAGAACCGGCAACGGCGACTTGCGCGCAAGTAACAGCACGGCGGCGGTGACTACCACGCCGGCGATAAAGGTCGGCAGCCCCAGATCCATTCCGACGATGGAGGTGGCAAGCAACACGACTGCGGTGAGGACGATGCCCGCTGCCGCCAATCTGCCGCCCCGCGACAATGGCGTGGGGACCGATGCTAACGACGGCTTGGTCAATTGGCGGCGTTGCGTGAGGTACAGCAGCCCAAAGGTTGTTGCCATGGCGACGATCGCCGGCAGTCCAAGGTGCAGCAGCCAGATCGGCAAAGATGGCATGAGACTGCCGAAAATAACTAGATTGCCCGGGTTGGAAATCGGCAGGACAAAGCTCGCAGCATTGGCGACGAATGCACAAGCCAGCAGATATGGCAGGGGCTCGACCTTGGCATATCGTGCGGCGCGGTAGACGGCCGGGGTCAGCACGACCGCCGTGGCGTCGTTGGACAAGAACGCCGTGACGATGATCCCCACCACGTAGACCATTGCAAAGAGGCGCGTGGCCGACCCGCGCGCCCATCGAACAGCGAGATTTGCCAAAAAGTCGAAAAGTCCCTGCTGCCGCGCCACCTCTGCCAGCAGCATCATGCCGACCAGGAACAGATAGACATCCGTACCCTTCGCCACTGCAGACACAGCCTCTGGGAAGGGCAGCAGTCCGAAAAGGACTAGCAGCACTGCGCCGCCAACGGCCCACATATATTCGGCCGAACGCCACGGCTTGGAGACGACGCCCAGGACCGCGGTTGTCGCTATCGCCAAGCTGGCGATCTGGCTGCCGGGCATCTTTGCTGGGCCTCCGGGCCTCTGACATGCGAGCTGCGGTATCGAAGGAGGTGACTGCTGAAGCGCGCGCGGTCCGCTGTCTTGCAATAGAACCTTATTTGACCGCGGCGAACGGCTCCATTCTACGGACGTAGGTCGCCATAGAGCATTGGTCTCACCTTGTCATACCTTGGTTGTGGGGGCAGTCGCCCTCAGCGCGAGGTCTCGCCGCGCCGGCGTACCACCACGTCGACGGTGATCGCCGCGAGCAGCACGACGGCTGTGGCCATGAGCTGCACGGCGGCCGGGAGGCCCAGCAATGCCATGCCGTTGACGATGGCCGCGATGACCACGCCCCCAAGCACCGCATGGATCGGGTGCCCGCGTCCACCGAAGAGGCTTGTGCCACCGATTACCGCCGTGGCCACGACGTAAAGCACGATGGTGCCTCCGTCGAAGCTGGTGGAAATCGAGCGCAGGCGCGACGCATAGATGATGCCGCCGATCCCCGCCGTAAGGCCCGCCAGCGTAAAGGCCAAGGTCCGGATGCGCGCCAAGTTGACGCCGGCGCGCCGCGCTGCTTCGGCATTGCCGCCGATGGCGTAGATGTAGCGGCCGAAGCGCGTGCGCTCCAGCAGCACCGACCAGGCCACAAGCACCGCGAAGACGATCGGGATCACCCACGGCATGCCGCTGAACGGATAGGCCGGCACCCCACGGTTGACATTGCTGATCAGAACCACGGCCGCTCCCGCCACCGCCGCCGCGACGATCTTGAGCACAGCAAGCCCGAAAGGCGGGGTGACGAGGCCGCTCCGCCGCCGCTGCCGGTCGCGCATCAGCACGACAATAGCGTAGATCAGTACCGCCGCCGTGGTCAGGATCCACCCGCCCTCGCGGCTCAGGGTGCCGTTGGCAAGGTTGTTGATCACGTCGTCGGTGATCGGCACGGTGCCGCCGCTGCCGAGCAGCTGGATCATCAAGCCCTGAAAACCCAGCAGCCCGGCCAGCGTCACCACGAACGAGGGCAGGCGAAGCCGGGTGATCAGCGTACCCTGCAGCGCGCCGAGCGCCGAGGTTGCGGCGAGCGCCGCGAGGATCGCCGCCCACCACGGCCACCCGACTTGAGGCTGTACCAGCAGGGTGGCCACTGTCGCGCCGATGCCGGCAACGTAGCCGAGCGACAGGTCGATCTCGCCGAGTAGCAGCACGAACACTGCGCCCATGCCGATGAGCATGAAAACCGAGCCCTGGACCAGCAGGTTGACGAGGTTGCCGGCGGAAAGGAACTGGCTGTTCTGGCTCTGGAACACGATGGCGATCAGGATCACCCCCAATACCACCGGCAGCACTCCGCTCTGCCCGGCGAGGATGCGCACCCACCAGGCCGCGAGATACGGTCCGAGCTTGCCGTTGTCGACGGTGAGCAGCGGCGGCAAGCCGTCCTTGCCGGTTGCCGGCGCCGTCTCGGCCTCAAGCTTTGGCGCGGCCGGCTCCGCCGAGTTGCCGTCGATCTCTTCCTTTGTGTGCGAATAGACGGTTTTGGACGGAAGCCCGTTGGAGGCCTCGCCCTGACGATCCGACCGGCCGGTCGTCATCAGTTCGACGACGCGCTGCGGGTCGAATTCGGCGACCGGCCCTGCCCCCACCATGCGTCCCAGCCGCAGCACTGCGATGCGGTCGGCGACTTCGAACACGTCGTTGAGATTGTGCGAGATCATGATCACTGCCAGCCCCTGATCGGCCAGGCGCCGCACCAATTGCAGCACCTGCAAGGTCTGAGCAACGCCGAGCGCAGCAGTCGGCTCGTCGAGGATCACGAGCTTGGAGTTCCACATCACCGCCTTGGCCACGGCCACCGACTGGCGCTGCCCGCCGGAGAGCGAGGCCACCGCCTGCCGAACCGAGCGGACAGTGGTGACGCGCAGGTCGGCGAGCGTCTTGCCCGCCGCCCGTTCCATGTTGTCCTCGTCCAGCAGCCGGTTGCGCAGCCGCTCCCGGCCAAGGAACATGTTCTGGACGACATCGAGATTGTCGCTCAGCGCCAGGTCCTGGTAGACCACCTCGATGCCCAGTGCCGCAGCCTCGCGCGGACTGCGGATGCGGATCTGTTGGCCTTCCCACAGGATCTGCCCGGCATCAGGCTCATGGATGCCGCCGATGCTCTTGACGAGTACCGACTTGCCGGCGCCGTTGTCGCCGACAAGGGCGGTGACCTGGCCGGACGGTACGATCAGATCGACACCGGCAAGGGCCTCGACTGCACCGAAATGCTTTTGGATGCCCCGCAGCTCTAGGACCACCTGGGGGGAAGGAGTTGCAGTCTCAGCCATCGTCGGTACTCCGCGTAACTATGGGGAAATATTGGCGCCCTGGCACGCCTTTGCCGCCGCGCCCGCGCAGAGCTTGGCGGGATCCACGAACCCGTCCTTGACGACGGTAGCCGCAACATTCTGCGGCGTGACCCAGACCGGGGTCAGCAGCACGGATGGCACGGATTTGTTGTTCGTCGAATCCGCCGTCGAACCATTCACCAGCGCGGCGGGCGGCGTCACCCCTGCCCGAAGGTAAATGGTGAGCGCGGCGGCGGCTTGCGCCTCGAGATAAATCGGCTTGTAGACGGTACCGCATTGGTACCCCGAAAGCACGTTCTGCAGCCCCGTAAGCGTTGCGTCCTGCCCGGTGGTCGGGAAGGCATTGGGCGGCACGTTCAGCGTCTTGAGGTAGGAAATCACCGCGTTGGCGGTATCGTCGTTCGGCATCACCACGGCGTTGATCTGGGGGTGCGCGGTGAATTGCTCCTCAAACGTGGTACGGGCCGTCGCCGGGTCCCACGTACCGGCGGGTTCGGCCACCTTGGTGAACTTGGCCGAATCGAAATTGGGCTGCAGCACGCCGTCATAGCCCTGCGCGAAGAGGGTGGCGTTGTTGTCGGTCGGCGCGCCGCGCATCACCAGCAATTGCGGCTTGGCGACCTTCCAGGCGGTGAGGCACGAGACCATGCCGTCCCCGATCAGCTTGCCGACGCTGACATTGTCGAAACTCACGTAGTAGGCAGCGCCGCCGCCCAGAGTCAGCCGGTCATAGTCGATGACCGGCACGCCATGCCCCTTGGCGTAAGTTTCGATCGATGCACCGACGCCCGAGGAGATCGGGTCCATCAGTAGAACCGTCGCGCCCTGCGAAATATCGGACTGGGCCTGCGTCAGTTCCGTGGACTCGCTGCCGCCGGCATTGGTGATGATGTACTGGTCGGGGGTCAGCCCTGCCGCCGCAAACGCCTTCTGCAGATAGGGTGCATCGAACGAGGTGTAGCGGGCCGAGGTGGTGGTTTCGGGCAGCAGCACGCCGACCTTGCCCTTGCCTTGCGCCACGATCGACTTCAGCCCCGCCATTGCCGAAAAATCGGCCGTGAACGAGCTGGCGGAAAGGTTCGGACTAGCGGCATTCTGGGCAAAAGCCGCGCCCTGGGAGCCCATGAGGGTGAGGCAGGCCAGGAGCCCAACAGACATTCGAGATCGCTTGCGCCTTGATCCGCTTCGCTCCGCCCGCCCGGATATGCCATCGGGACTGCTCCTCGAAATGCGCTTGGCATCGAAACTCGACTTCATGATTTTCTCCTTTGCCTGAACAATTTTGGGGCTCGAAGCGCGCGTGCAAGAGACCGGCTAGCGCGTCGCACCTGAGATGCTCATTCGCCAGTGCTGTGTTTCGATCCGGATTGCAGATTCTTGCCGGCGAGTCGGGAGTGAAAGCGCTTGTCGCGAGGCCATCGCGCTGTCCCGACCGGATGCAACAACAGGCGGCCATCGGGATTGAATGCAGCGGTATTATGTTGAACATGCATCACGGCAATTCGATGAATATCGTTGGGACGGCGTTCTGGCCGGGCTACTGCGCCTGCATCGACGGCAGGGCAATGGGACCAGGGCCAGAAGTAAAGCTCGGCGCCGAATTCGCCGGCATGCCAGCATTGAGCGCGGCAATGGCAGCGGCGTTGTTCGAAAGCGTGCAGTTGAGGGCCCGGCTGACCCCGAGCGTGGTGCTGGCGTGAACGTTTGCCGGGCCGGTGGGACAACTCGTTCCGCCTACCGACATGGATGCGTTCGCATCAGCCAAGATGCGGGCCGAAACACTGTCGGCCATTGCCGCGGTCGCGGGGATTGCAGCGGCCAGTGCGATAAATGCCAAAATCCGAAGTCTTTTCATGATGTACTCCACAAGCTGCCCTTGAGTTGGTGGGTTCGAACTACTCACGCCAGTTCGGCCGTGCCACACATGTTCGTGACCGGTCCGGGATGCCGGGTGACAACCAACTGCGACTGCCGTCGGCGGTAGCGTGCGAGACGCGCTAACCATCGGAAGCGACTGGACAAACCTGGAAACTGCGCGGTTCCCGCGTACCTGAATTCCGCTTTCCCCTTGCTCCAAACCTGTCCAAGATTTCATCTGCGAGCGATCTCGTTTCCCACATCCTCACACAGCGGCCCCGGGGGCGTGAGACGGGACGACTTTGTTCAGATGCTGTTCATCCGCTGGGCAGTAGGCTGATACATATTTCATCCGACCGGGGTCACTTCAATGAACAAGCTCATCTCGATTGCAGGCGCCGCGGCCTTGGCCATTGCTGTATCGGCAACCTCCGCAACGCCCTCAATGGCTGATCCGGCGGCCGACGCTATCGGTGCCGGTATCGTCGGCGGCATGTTCGGCTTTATCGCAGGCTCCGCCCTCGCCGATGCACCGCACCGCCGCGTCTACGTGCACGACAACTACGACTACGCTGACTACGGCCCCGGCTATTATGACTCTCGCGCTCACATCCGCGCGTGCCTTCGGGCCTACCGTTCCTACGACGTCGACAGCGACACCTATGTTGGCTACGACGGCTACAGCCATCAGTGTGATCTTTGATCACTGAGGCCTGAGCGCTACGCCCCGGCGGGCGGATGAACTATCCCCCGCCCGTGCGTTCCTCATCGGGCGCACACGGTTCAGGTCTATGGCCGCGGCGAGGAACCTTTAT
>JAQGKB010000256.1 GCA_028290345.1 Hyphomicrobiales bacterium
CATCGAGAAGGCGAAGGATCGAATCAATCATCGAGTGAACCGAGGCCAAAGGTCATCGCAACAACGCGGGCAATCCTTCATAGGTTTCGCCGCGGCGGCTTCCCATTCGGGCGGTTTGAAACCCTGGCCGGCTAGTTTCCTTGAAAGCCTTCGCCATAATAAATTTGCACGGAATTGAGCAATTTGCCAAATCGGAGGATCGGAACGGTTTCGACCAGCGTCAACGTCTTGAAACGGCTGCTCATATAGGGAGTCAGGTTGCGCCAGCTGTCAGCGACGACGATGGCGTTCTGCCCCGCATGCGCGGCAGAATTAAACCAGTAGTCGTACTCGTCGGTTGCCTGCGACAGGCTCGTCACATCCTTGTCTTTGAGGGCAAAGGCCAGCAACGAGGCCACGGTATAGTCGCTGCCGGCGATGAACTGAGCCGGGTGGCTTTGCTCAGCCGTCTGCACATGTGTTGCCACCGCGTTCCAATCATAGACCCAGGAAGAGGCCTCATCGCCATTGGCGAAGACGGACATCACAGGCAGGACCGCATAGTTGAAAATGGTGCCGAGCAGGAACAGTCCCCCGAAAACCGCCTGCGCGATCACCAGACGCTTCGAGCGCAAATACAGCGCCAGGAACGGCAGCATGGCGACATAGGCCACAAGATTCCAATGGAATAGCACGGTGGTGAAGAACGATACGACGAACATGGTGACTGTCGAAACCAAGAACACCAGATGCTCGAACCCGAGTGGCCGTTGCTCCGACTTCTTCCACGGCGCGCGGATGAAACGCATCACCAGCGGCAACAGAAACGGCGACAAGAAGACGATTGCGCCAAGAAAAAACCCGACCACGCCGACCGAGGCCGAACTGATCCCCTGGTGCCGTCCCTGCAAAATGAAGTCGTACGAGGCAAAGCGCTCGCTGACGTTCCAGACGATCACCGGCGTCTGCAGCACGAGGCTGATCGCCGCAGCCAAATAGAGCTGCGGCTGCTTCAGCAGGGGCCGGTATCGCCGGCTGATGACGATGAACAGCGCCACGCCGAGCCCGAGAAATGCGCCATTGTATTTGGAGAGCACTGCCAGTCCGAGAAACAAGGCCCCCAGATAGAGAGCGCCATACGACGCGGGCGCATCGGCCCGCCACTTGTCGAAGAATGAATAGAAAAAATAGCAACTGCCCAGGCTGCAAAGGATCAGCATGTGGTCGGGCAGCGCAGGGCCGGTCATCGAAAAGAAAATCGGTGTCGACAGGAACAACACCAACGACAGCCAGAAATACTGCTCGGAGCGCTCGGGGGCGAGTTTTCGGGCGAAGAGGTAGAGGAACGCAACGTCGCCGACCACGCTCAGCATCACCATGACGCGCAGCCCGAGCGTATTCCAGCCGAAGATCTGCGCCGAAACGCCCTGCAGCCAGGCACTGAGCGGCGGGTGATCGAAATAGGACAGCGCCGGGTGCTGCCCCCAAATCCAGTAATAGGTCTCGTCCATGAAAGGGCCGGCCGAAAGCCAGAGCACCACCTTGCATGCGAGCAGCAGCGCCGCCATCCATCGCAATGTCGCGACAGAGAGGATAGGCGGCACGCCGGCACTTGGTCCGTTCGGATCAGTCATCGATCTGGGTCGCCTCGGCACCGAAATTGGCGTCCGCCTTATGGCACGACGCGCCACCCTACGAAAGTTGCTATAGGTCACGGTATCCGGTGCTTGACGCGATTGGACTGGATGCTATCCAGAGCCGGTTCGCGACACGGACGATGGTATCGGAGATAGGGTTTGACGAGCGAACAACAGGTGATCGAGCGCCTCAACGAGGCACTGTTCCTCGAACTCGGGGCGGTCAACCAGTACTGGGTACATTTCCGCCTGCTCGACGATTGGGGCTTCAAGCGCCTGGCCGGCAAGGAACGAGCCGAGTCGCTGCAAGAAATGCACCATGCCGACCGGATCATCGAGCGCATCATTTCCCTCGCGGGCCATCCCAACTTGCAGCGGGTTGCCCCGCTCCGCATCGGCCAGACCATCAAGGAAGTGCTCGAGGCGGACCTGGCCGGCGAATACGACGCTCGCAGGGCTTACCAGACCTCGCGCGAAATCTGTGCTTCGCTCGGCGATGCAGTTTCCACGGAACTCTTCGACCAATTGCTGGCCGAGGAGGAGGTCCACATCGGCTTCCTCGAGACCCAGTTGGAATTGCTCAACAGCATCGGCATCGAAAAATACGGCAAGCTTAACGCCGGCCCCACCGGCGAAGCCGCCTAGTCGCCGTCATTCCCACCGGGCGGGAATGACGCTTCGATCTTGGACGGCTTTCGAACTACCGCACTTCGACCACTGTTCGGGGCGTGTAAGGCGCCTCAAGAGCTGCGACTTCCTCAGCCGTCAACTTCACGTTCAGCGCCCCGACGGCATCCTCGAGATGGCTGACCTTGGTTGCGCCGACAATCGGCGCGGCCACCGGCCGCTTCTGCGATACCCAAGCCAGCGCCACCTGCGCCGCAGGAACGCCGCGCTTGGCGGCAATTTCGGCCACGGCCTGCACGATCTTGCGATCGCTGTCCTCGGTGGCGGTATAAAGCCCCTTGCCGAACTCGTCCTTGTCGATACGGTTGGTCTCGGTCCCCCATGGCCGGGTCAACCGACCACGCGCCAGCGGGCTCCACGGGATCACGCCGATCCCCTGGTCGATGCAGAGCGGCAGCATTTCGCGCTCTTCCTCGCGCGCCATCAGGTTGAGGTGGTCCTGCATGGAAACGAAGCGGGCCCAGCCGTTCTTCTCCGAGATCGTCAGCGCCTTGAGGAACTGCCAGGCAAACATCGACGAGCCGCCGATATAGCGAACCTTGCCAGCCCGCACCGTATCGTTGAGTGCCTCCAGCGTCTCTTCGATGGGGGTCGCATTGTCCCAGCGATGGATCTGGTAGAGATCGATATAGTCGGTATTGAGCCGCTTCAGGCTTTGGTCGACCTCGTGCAGGATCGCCTTGCGACTGAGCCCGTGCCCGTTCGGACCCGGCCGCATCTGGCCATGCACCTTGGTGGCGATAACGAATTCATCGCGCTTCCCGAGTTCGCCCAAAACCTTGCCGACGATCTGCTCGCTGGTGCCGGCCGAATAGACATTGGCGGTATCGAAGAAATTGATCCCCAGCTCCACAGCCTTGCGGATGATGGGACGGCTATCGGCTTCGTTCAGCGACCACGGGTGATTGCCGGCGGTCGGTTCGCCGAACGACATGCAGCCAACGCAAATGCGCGAAACCTCGAGGCCGGTTTTGCCAAGACGGGTATATTCCATTGTTGGGATCCTTGAGCGATTAGAAGCCGGTCACTGTCTTGGAGCGATAGGGTGCCTCAAGGCCAGCGATTTCTTCCGGGCTGAGTTTCACCTCGACGGAGGCGATGGCATCTTCAACGTGGCTGAGCTTGCTCGCCCCGACGATCGGCGCGGTGACGACGTCCTTGGCCAACACCCATGCCATTGCGATCTGCGCCATTGGAATGCCGCGGGCCTTGCTCAGCGCCTCCACGGCGGCGACGACATCGCGATCGGCCGAATTGGGATCGTCATACATCGTCTTGTTGTAACGATCGGTGGTGGCGCGCTTGGTCGCCTCGCCCCATGGCCGTGTCAGCTTGCCGCCGCCGAGCGGCGACCACGGCAGCACGCCGATCCCGTCTGCCTTGCAGAACGGCAGCATCTCGCGCTCTTCCTCGCGATAGGTAAGGCTCACCTGGTCCTGCATCGAAACGAACCGGGTCCAGCCGTGCATATCTGCGGCATGTTGGAGCTTGGCGAACTGCCAGGCAAACATCGACGAAGCGCCGATGTAGCGGGCCTTGCCGGCCTTCACCACGTCGTGCAGCGCTTCCATCACCTCTTCAGGCGGCGTGAACCCGTCCCAGCGGTGGATCTGGTAGAGATCGACATAGTCGGTGCCGAGCCGCTTCAGGCTGTTGTCGATTTCCGAGAGGATCGCCTTGCGGTTCAGCCCCTGCCCGTTCGGGCCGGGACGCATGCGGCCGAAGACCTTGGTCGCCAGCACGATCTGCTCGCGCGGCGCCAGTTCCTTGATGATGGTGCCGGTGATTTCTTCGCTGGTGCCGGCGGCGTAGACGTTCGCGGTATCGAAGAAATTGATCCCTGCGTCCCAGGCGCGCCGGAACAGCGGCCGGGCTTCGTCCAGCCCCAGCACCCACGGGCGTTCATCAGTGATCTTGCCGAACGACATGCACCCAAAACAGATGCGCGAAACCTCGAGGCCGGTTTTACCGAGACGTGTGTACTGCATGAAAATGCCTTTCCGCGACGGCCGATATTAGCGTTGAGATGAAGGCGTCACCCTACCCCTCCCCGACGAAAAAGCCACCCCTATCGTATACGATTTGATCAGCGGTCGGCTTTGTCGATGGGCTGGAAAAGATTGTCGAGGCCGGCGACCACCTGATTAATCGGCTGGCCTTTTTGCTCGGGTTGGTCCGGGATCACATTCATGTGCGGCACTCCGCTCGGAAAAGCCCCAAAACGCTCGAAGAAGCTCACCACGTCCTTGAGCACCGGCATGC